>JAMPEO010000006.1 GCA_023665105.1 Candidatus Gastranaerophilales bacterium
AAAATCCTCAGAGGATTTGAAAGGACTATTAGATGGACGAGAATATTAGAGTAAGTGAATTAGCAAAAGAACTTGGTTTGACAAGCAAGGAGGTAATTGAGAAGTTTGCTCAATTGTCAATAACTGTCAAATCGCATTCTAATGTTGTTACTCCACTACAAATACAAAAATTGAAAGATTTTATCGCTGGTGGTTCTAAACTTCCAAGCAAGAAACCAAAAGCATTTGTTGTTAAAAAAGCTAAAAAGAAAGAAGAACCTGTAGTTGAAACTCCTGCAGTTGAAGAAAAACTGGTAGAGGTTGTTGAGAAAAAAGAAGAAGCTCCGAAAAAAACAGTAGAAGTTGTAAAAAAAGCTGAACCAAAAAGCAGATTAGAAATTGTTAAGAGAGTTCCTATCAAACGTGTAGAAATAACTCAACAAGGTAATAAACGTCCTGCTCAAAAATCGGTTGGCACAAGACCAAAAGATAGGGATGCAAAACCTCAAGACAACGAGGCTAAAAAAGAAGGTGAAAATAACGATAAATTTAAAAAGGAAAATAAACCAAAACGTCCTATAGAACGTCATATTATTCCTCAAGATATTTATGAGAATAAAGGTTTTTCAAAGAAAAAAGGTGCAGCCGATAAAAAGAAAACTAAAGATTACAATAACAAAAAAGAAGAACAAGAACGTATCTCTTTAGAAAAAGCAGCAGCACAGCACCACAAAAAGAAAGTTCAAAAAGAAGAAGAGATTGAACAAGTTAAATCAATAGTTGTTGATAGAGCAATGACTATTAGCGAACTTGCCGACAAAATCCAAAAAACACCTGCTGATATTGTTAAATTCCTTATGTTTCAGGGTGTTATGGCAACAGTTAACCAACTTATTGACGTTGATGTTATTAAGAAAGTTTGTGCAGAATACGAACTTGAAGTTCTTGAAGAAGATTTAGAAGCATTTATTGCAGAAGAAGAAAAGAAAGAAGAAATCAAAAAACAAATCACTGAAGTTGATAAGAAATTATTGAAGAAACGTGCTCCTGTTGTTAGTATTATGGGTCACGTTGACCACGGTAAAACAACATTGCTTGATAGTATTCGTGCTTCAAAACACAAAATTGTATCAACAGAGGTTGGTGGTATAACCCAGTCTATTGGTGCTTATACCGTATATCTTGATAACAAGAAAGAAAAGAAAATTGTATTCGTAGATACACCTGGTCACGAAGCATTCACAGAAATGCGTGCCAGAGGTGCAAAAGCAACAGATATCGCCATTCTTGTTGTTGCGGCAGATGATGGTATTATGCCTCAAACAATAGAGGCTATTAACCACGCAAGAGCAGCAGAAGTGCCTATTATTGTTGCAGTAAACAAAATTGATAAACCAGGTGCAGATCCTGATAGAGTTCTACAACAGTTAACAGAGCACAATCTTATCCCTGAAGAATGGGGTGGAGATACAATTACTGTTAAAGTTTCAGCTTTACAAGGAACAGGTATCGACGATTTATTAGAATATATCTGGATTTTAGCAGATATTAAAGAATTAAAAGCAAACCCTAAAGCAGAAGCTTCAGGTGTTGTCATAGAAGCAAATCTTGATAAAGGTAAAGGTCCTGTTGCAACATTACTTGTACAAAATGGTACATTACGTGCCGGAAACTGTATTGTTGTAGGAACAGCTTGCGGACGTGTAAGAGCATTGCTTTCTGATGCCGGTGAAAGATTAAAACTTGCTGAGCCATCTACACCTGTTGAGGTTCTTGGTTTGTCAGAAGTTCCATCACCAGGTGAATATTTCGAAGTTGTTAAAAACGAAAAAGAAATGAAAGCTATAGTTGCTGAACGTCAAGAAAAAGAACGTGATAGAAGACTTGATGCAATGTTACCTGCACATATAAGAAGAGAATCCGGTTCAGCAGATGGTGATATTCCACAACTAAACTTGATTATCAAAGCAGATACTTATGGTTCAGCAGAAGCTGTATCACAGGCTATTGCACAGTTTGAATCAAAAGAAATTCTTACAAAGATTATCCACGTTGGTGTTGGTGATATTTCAGAAGCCGATGTTATGTTGGCATCAGCGTCAGGTGCGTTAATTCTTGGTTTCAGCGTTAAAGAAGATAATAATGCAATTATTGCTGCTGATAAAGAACAAGTTGTTATCAAGAAATATGATATTATTTATCAAATCTTAGAAGATATTGAAAAGACGATGATTTCATTACTTTCTCCTGAAACAAAAGAAGTTGTTGTTGGTAAAGCAGAGGTTAGACAAATATTTACTATTGGTAAAACAATTAAAATCGCAGGTTGTTATGTTACTGAAGGTAAAATCAATCGTTCTAACAAAGCTGTTCTTAAGAGAAACGGTAAAGAAGTATTCTCAGGCAGCATAGACCAGCTTAAGAGATTTAAAGATGACGTTAAAGAAGTTGCACAAGGTTATGAATGCGGTATTTCTTTAGTTAAATTTAATGATATTGAAGAAGGTGATATCCTTGAATTCACTACTACAGAAGAAATCGAACGTACTGAACTTGAATAAAACTTTTAAAATTGTTTGTAAAAAGACCTTTATATGAACTATATAAAGGTCTTTTTGTATCTTAAAACAAACTCCACTTCTATTCGAACAATTTTATTCTAAAGAGTTGTGATAAAATATTAAAAGCAGGAGTTTTTATGACAAATGATTTATTAAAAAACGGGGAAACAAAACCTGAACGTAAAAAATACGTTCTAAAAAAACGTACGCCTGTAAAAACATCTTACAAAGTACACTATGAACAAGAGCTAAATCCGGAACAACTACAAGCAGTTGAAACAAAAGACGGTGCTATTCTTGTTATTGCAGGAGCAGGTTCTGGCAAGACAAAAACTCTTACATACCGTGTTGCAAGACTGATAGAAGATGGTGTTAGACCTGATAACATACTTCTTTTAACTTTCACAAAGAAAGCATCGGCAGAAATGCTTAATCGTGCCACAGCTGTTTTGGATGACAGATGTGAAAATGTTGCAGGCGGAACTTTTCATTCTTTTGCCAATATGATTTTACGAAAATATTCTAAACTACTTGGACTTAAAAATAATTTTACAATTATGGATAGTGCTGATGCAGAAGATGTTATTAACCATATTACAGGAAAATTATTTCCGAAAAAAACAAAAAGATTTCCCAAAAAACATACTATTTTAGAGATTTATTCAAAAAGTGTTAATAAAGAATGTCCGACAAAATCAATCATAGAGAACGAATTTTCACAATTTGAACATTGCACGGAACAAATTATAGAAATAAGTAAAGAATATGTGAACTACAAACGAGAAAATTCACTTATGGACTATGATGATTTATTGCTATATTTAAAATTCTTGCTTGAAGATAACAAAGATGTTCAAAAAAAATTATCTAATCAATATAAGTACATTATGATTGATGAATATCAGGATACAAACACATTACAAGCAGATATTATAAAACTACTTGCGTCTGAACATAATAATGTTATGGCTGTTGGTGATGATGCTCAAAGTATCTATTCTTTTAGGGGTGCTAACTACAGAAATATCATGGATTTTCCAAAACTTTTTGAAAATACAAAAATAATCAAATTGGAAAGAAACTACAGAAGCACACAAAATATTCTTGAATTAACTAACAATATTATTTCCAAAGCAAAAGAAAAGTATGCAAAAACATTGTATTCTGACATAGAATCAGAAGTTAAACCTGCTCTAATTTGTGCTAAAGACACACAAATGGAAGCGGATTTTATCTGTCAACGAATACTTGAATTGTTAGACGAAGATTTAAATCTTTCGGATATTTGTGTCTTAGCAAGAAATGCAAGGATGTCTTTCAATCTTGAAATCGAACTATCCAAACGTTCAATACCATTTCAAAAATTTGGCGGTCCAAAGTTCATGGAAACAGCACATATAAAAGATATTGTTGCACACTTAAGAGTTATTCTTAATCCTGATGATGAAGTAAGTTTTAGCAGAATATTGCTATTATTAAAAGGGGTTGGAACACAAACCGTAAACAAAATAATACCAACTCTTAAAGCTCAAAATGAACTTGATATAAAATTGCTACCGGTCAAAAAACCTGTGGTTTTTGAACCATTATTCAAAATTTTAACTAAACAACAAACTTCTGATAAAAAATTATCTGATATCGTTTCCGAAATTATTGAATACTACAGACCGATTTTAAAAGAAAAATATGACGATTATACTAAACGTGAAAAAGATTTAGAACATTTTATTTATTTATCAACACAATATACCAAATTGGAAAGTTTTCTAAGTGATTTAGCGTTGGAACCACCTGACAAGAGTGTTGAGGGAATGTATCAGCGTAATATTAAAGATGATTGTTTAACCATTTCGACAATTCATTCCGCAAAAGGATTGGAATGGGATAGTGTATTTATTATTGGTGCTGTTGACGGCAGATTCCCGTCTGCATACTCTTTTAATTCTCCGGAAGAATTAGATGAAGAACTTCGACTTATGTATGTTGCTGCTACACGTGCTAAAAATAATCTTTATATCACGTATCCTGTTAATATGTACGATTATTCTATGGATATGGTTTTATCAAAACCATCAAGATTTTTGGATGATATTGATGACGAAACTCTTGAACTTTGGGATATAACCGAAGGTTAATTTTTAATTAATTTATTATTTTTATCCTTATTTACATATATGTCAATATTTTATAAAATATTTTTATGCAAAAGAAAGAATTATATAAAATTATTGGAAAAAATATTCAAAAACAAAGACAACTTAAAGAATTAACACAGGAAACATTTGCTGAATTAATGAATGTAAGTTGGAGTTACGTTTCTAAAATTGAATCTGGAGTTTTAAATCTTTCATTAGGTAAAATTTTAGAAATTGCTACATTCCTTGAGATTGAAGTGGATTTATTATTAAATATACAAAAGGATAAAAAATAGCATTGAATTACTAACAATGTATAAGATATTTATGAAGTTTTTAGGTTTTAAGTCATTTTTATTTATGTTAAAATTTAACTATGATAAGAATTGAAGAGATAGCAGAATTAACAAATGCAAAGATTTTATCTGGTTCTGATAAAAATTTAAAAACAGATATTAAAACCTTTTCTACAGATACCCGTGCAATTAAAAAAGGTGATTTTTATATTCCGCTTAAAGGTGAAAGATTTGATGGTGAACAATTTATACAAACCGCAGTAGAAAACGGTGCTGTTGGATATTTTACAACAGGAGATATTGTTATTGATGAAGCTATCGCTTTAAAAGTTAAGGATACAAAAGAAGCATATCTTAAGTTAGCAAATTATAGAAGACATCAAATTAACCCTAAAGTCGTTATGATAACCGGAAGCTCAGGTAAAACGACAACGAAAGAACTTGTTTATTCTGTTTGTTCTCAAAAATTTAATACAGTTAAAACCGCATTAAACCATAATAATGAGATAGGATTTTGTCAAACAGTATTTTCTATAACAGATAATACTGAAGTAATGATTATAGAAGCAGGAATGAGAGGATTGGGCGAAATTGAACTTATATCAAAATATGCAGAACCTGATATATCAATTATTTCTAACGTTGGCACAGCTCATATAGGAAGACTTGGTTCTCAAGAAAATATTGCAAAAGCTAAATGCGAAATTACAAAATTTCAAAAACCGGATGGAGTTTTGATTGCTCATAATAACGATTTAATTAAACAAACAGTAGATTTTAACGGTCAAAAAATATATTATTCAATAAATGATACAAATATAATAAAGAAAGAAATTGGGTACTCTGAATTTGAATACAAAAACGAAATTTATAGTTTAAATATAGAGGGCGATTATAATATCGAAAATTCTATTGCAGCAATAGAAACAGGTAAGCAGCTTGGTATAGAACATTCACTAATCGCTAAGGGACTAGCAGAATATAAACCAATAGAGAAACGTTGGGAAACAGAAAAAATAGGTGGTTACAATATAATCAATGACAGTTATAATGCAAACCCTGATTCAATGAAAGCAACAATAGATACTGTTTTAGATTTATACAACGATGTTGTTATTGTTCTTGGTGATATGGGCGAATTAGGCGAAAATGCCGGAAAATACCACTCAGAAATTGGTGAATTTATAAACACAAAAAATAAACCTAATACAAAAATTTTAACAGTCGGTGAATTATCAAAAAATATTGCAGAAAATGTTTCTGTATGTTTCACAAAAAGTTTTGAGAATAACACAGATATTTCCCGTTACATTCTTGATAATATTGAAATTGGTACTACAATATTCTTAAAAGCATCAAGGTCAATGAAATTTGAAGAGATTTTGACGCATCTAAAAGGAGAAAATAAATGATAATGATGATAATAGCCTTTTTACTAGGCTTGATACTATGCTTATTATTCGGAATACCTTATATTGATTTTTTAAAAAAGAAAACAATAGGTCAGTATATAAGAGATTTGGCACCTGAAAACCATAAACAAAAAGAAGGTACACCAACAACAGGTGGTGTATTTATTATAATATCTGCACTTGCTGCAGCTGTTATAACTTTATTTATGGCACAAGAATTTACAACAACTGCTTGGATTGTTTTGATAACTTTCTTATTTTACGCTCTTGCAGGATTTCAAGACGATTTCCTTAAAATCAAAGGCAAAGAAAACAAAGGTTTGAGTGCAAGAGGAAAATTCTTGAGACAGATACTTATCGCACTTTTACCTGTTATTTATGTAATGGTATCAAACGATAACGGTTCCTATATAACTGTTGGACAATATTCTGTAGATTTAATGTGGTTCTATCCAATTTTAGCAATATTTGCTATAACAGGTGCATCAAATGCATATAATCTTACAGACGGACTTGATGGTCTTGCAGCATCCACAGGAACATTTGCTTTTCTTGCATGTGCTGTCATTGCAAAACTGGCAGGATATGATTATATAGCAATTATTGCGGCTGCAGTTACAGGTGCTTTACTTGGTTTCTTGAGATACAACAAACCTAAAGCACAAGTATTTATGGGAGATACCGGTTCGCTTGCTATTGGCGGATTATTAGGCGTACTCGCTGTTATGGGTAAATTTGAGTTTTATTTGATTATCCTTGCAGGTATTTTTGTTATTGAAACATTATCTGTAATTATTCAGGTTACCAGTTTTAAACTTACCGGAAAACGTATTTTCAAAATGTCACCAATTCATCACCATTTTGAACTTTGCGGATATAATGAAAAACAAATTGTTACTGCATTTGCTGCATTTTCTATGATTTGCGGCATTGTTGCAATAGCATTATTTAAAACTCTTATGTAAGGAAAAATTATGTCTGATTGGAAGAATAAAAAAGTTTTAATATTAGGTTTATCTGTAAGCGGAACAGCAGCAGCACGATATCTGGCAGGATGTGGAGCTGATGTTTATATCACCGAAAAAAGAGAAGAAAAACAAGAGGATAAAGAACTTATTAAAGAACTGTCTTCTTTAGGGATAAAAATAGAAATGGGCGGACATAGTGAAGAGCTTATTTCTGATATTTCTCTTGCAGTAACAAGTCCGTCATTACCGTTAACCAGCGAAATTTATTTAAAACTGAAAGCAAGAAATATTCAAATAATATCAGAAGTTTCTCTTGCATATTTAGAAACAAAAAATCCATTTATCTCAATAACAGGAACTAACGGTAAAACAACAACCACAGCATTAACATCACATGTTTTATCAACTCAATATAATGCACCTGCTTGCGGAAATATAGGAAACCCACCTTGTGCTATTCTGAATGATAATCCTGATTATTTTGTTTGTGAGATGAGTTCTTATCAGAGTGTACATAGTGTTCCTTTCAAATCTTATATTGCATGCTGGACTAATTTTACACCTGACCATATCACATGGCACGGTTCATTAGAAAATTATTTTGATGCGAAAGCACAGTTATTTGTTGGTGAACAAACACCTGAGTTTTCTATCTTAAACGGTGCAGACAAAAAATTGTACGAATTTTCTAAAACATGCAGTGGTACAGTATTTTTATTTGATAAAGAAGTTGAAGATAATTGTTCTTATATCAAAAATAACAGCATTTATTATAAACATAACGGACAGGAAGAACATATTATTGATTTAAAAGATTCTCCTATAGTAGGACATCACAATTATCAAAATATTATGTGTACAGTTATTATCGCTAAACTTGTTGGGATTTCAAATGAGAATATTAAATCTTCAATTATGAGTTTTAAGGCCCCTGAACACAGATTAGAAAAAGTTCGAGAATATAAAGGAATAACTTTCTATAACGATTCTAAAGCAACTAATCCTGAAGCAGCTATTGTTGCTATTGATTCATTTAATAATCAAGATGTTGTACTTATCGCCGGCGGCAGAGATAAATTGACTGATTTAGGAGAGTTTTGCAATTCTGTAAAAAACCATATTAAAACTGTTGTTTTAATAGGAGAAGCAACAGACCGATTTGAAGAAAGTCTTAAAAATAATGGTTTTAATAATATAATAAAAGAAGAAACAATGGAAAGTGCTATTGATAAATCAATAGAATTACAACCTGATACAGTATTATTATCACCTGCTTGTGCTAGTTTCGATATGTTCAGCGGGTATGAAGAAAGAGGAAAAGTATTTAAAGATTATGTACTATCAAAGAGATAATAGTCCAAGAAAATTGAGAAACGTAACTCAACAAAATATTGTTATAACTCCTCCGGATAGAATTTTAACGGTAGTAGTTGTATTTTTGGTAGTATTAGGTTTAATGTCAGTATTTTCTGCAAGTGTTCCGAAATGTGTTAATGCAGGCTTAAATCCGCTACATTTTACTATAATTCAGCTTGGCGGGATAATTCTCGGATACTTTGGACTTAGAATATTATGTAATTTCGATTATAAAAATTTGATGAATCTTACAAACGGATTTGCAATATTTGTAATTTGTATGCTTGTTTTGGTTCTTGCTGTCGGAGATGTTATTAACGGTGCACAGAGATGGATTAGCGTTGGACCGTTAAGTTTACAACCTTCTGAGTTTGCAAAACCTGCAGTTGTATTATTATTGGCAAAGATTTTCCAAAAAGATGCTAATTTGACAGATTCTTCAAAATGGCCTACATTTTTACTTATTATTATAATGGTATTATTGATTTTCAAACAACCAAACCTTAGTATGGTAATGTTGTTATTTGCAACTTCTGTTGTAATGTATCTTGCAGCAGGCGGTTCAGTAAAACTTATACTTGGCGGATTTGGAGCAGCATTTGGTTTAGGCGGAATTGGAAGTTTATTACAACCATATCAATTACAACGTATTCAGATATGGTTAAACCCTGATGTTGACCCGTTAGGTGCAGGGTATAATATTATCCAATCAATGGTAGCTTTTGCATCAGGCGGTTTATGGGGAAGCGGTTTTGGTGCTTCCAAACAAAAACTTGCTTGGCTTCCGGAAGCTCATACAGACTTTATTTTTGCAGTTATTGGTGAAGAGCTTGGATTTATCGGATGTATATTCTTGATTGGTTTGTTCTGGACAATATTACAAAGAGGATTTGTCATTGCTTCAAGATGTCCGGATATGTATGGAAAACTTGTTGCGATTGGACTTACTTTCTCAATATGTTTCCAAGCATTTTTAAATATGAGTGTTGCAAGTTCAATGCTTCCTGCAACAGGTGTTCCACTTCCATTTATAAGTTATGGTGGTTCATCTATTATGATTACATTGTGTATGATAGGTATATTATTAAATATTTCTAAGAAAAAAGTACAAACAATAAGGGTAAGACAAGATGTCTAAAAAAGTTTATTTTATAACAGGTGGCGGTACAGGCGGGCATATTTATCCTGCAATAGCAGTAGCAGATGCACTTGCTAATAATCCTGATAATGATATTTATTATGTTGGCAATCCTGATAATCTTGAATATGGTATTGCTCAACAAAAAGGTTACAAATTTTTGCCGGTACATGTAAAAGGTATGCCAAGAAAATTAAGTTTAAGCTTTGTATTTTGGGGGATTCAACTTGTATTTGCAATACTAAAAAGTTATATGTATCTCAAAAAATATAAACCAAACGCAATATTTGGAACAGGGGGTTATGTTTCTGCACCTGTTTTAATTGCTTCTGTAATCCACGGTAAAATACCATATATGCTTCACGATTGTGATATGCAGCCCGGTATTGTTACAAGAAAACTTGCTCCTAAAGCAAAATGTGTATCACTTGCTTTTGAGGGTGCTAAAAAATTTATCAATAACAGAAACTGTTTTATAAACGGTAATCCTTTACGCCCTGAAATTAAACAGATTACGAAAGAAATGGCACGTGTACATTTGGGTATAGAATCTGATAGACCTGTACTATGTGTAACAGGTGGTTCACAAGGTTCTAAATCAATAGATAATGCTTTTGTAGAAATAATAAAAGAACTTTCACAAAAGTATAAATTTCACATCATATTTCAGACAGGAAGAAAAAACTATTTACCTGTTATAGAACGTTTATCAAAAATATATAGAGATTATGACAAAGATAAAAATGTTATGGTACGTCCGTATTTTGATGATATGATAACTGTTTTAAGAGCGTCAGATATAGTTATATCAAGAGCAGGTTCTTTGAGTCTATCAGAGATTTTTGCATCAGGTGCAGCACCGATATTGATACCTTATCCTTTTGCTGCGGCTGACCATCAACGCAAAAACGCACACTATGTTCAAGAACACGATGCTTGTATTTATCTTGAAGACGAAGATACAGACCCAAATTCATTACTTAATATTCTGGTAGATTTAAAAAATAATCCTGATAAAGTTGAAAACTTACAGAAAAAATCGTACGGATTGGCAAAGTTTGATGCTTTAAATGATATTATTGAACAATTAGAGAGAGTTTCCGAATATTATGGCTAAAACAGGGCAAGTATATAAAATTCATTCTGATTTTTACTATGTTAATTCCGACAACGAAGTATATGAATGCAAAGTTCGTGAAGTTTTAAAAAAACAGGATAGAAAGATATATGTCGGAGATTTTGTTGACTTTGAAAACGGATATATTACTCAAATTCTTGAACGAAAAAACTTCATTCCAAGACCTGCTGTAGCTAATATAAATCAAGTTGTTATTGTTTCTGCAGTAAGAGAACCTGAACTTGATTTTCATCAACTTGACAGATACATTGCATTTGCTGAATACTACGGACTTGAGATAAAGTTATGTTTTAACAAAAACGATTTGTCTTCTGATGACAGTTTGATAGAAAAAGTATTCTCAATATATGAACCTCTAGGATATGATATTGTATTTACTTCTGCTTTAGAGGGATTAGAGCTTGATGATTTTGAAGAGATTATGAAAGGGAAAATCTCTGTTTTATGCGGACAGTCTGGTGTCGGTAAATCAAGTCTTATCAATTCGTTGAATCCGGAATTTGATTTAAGAACAAAGAAAGTTAGTGAAAAAACATCACGAGGAACACACACAACAAGACATTGTGAAATTATGACTATTTCTGATGATATAAAAATTATCGATACACCGGGATTTAGTAATCTTAAATTCGATTTTTTACTTCCACACGATGTTGATAAGTTATTTAAAGAGTTTAAAGATTATCAAAATATTTGTAAATATCAAGACTGTTTGCATATTCACGAAGACGGATGTAAGATTTTAGAAGATATAGAAAGCTTTGCACCAAGCAGATATGAAAGTTATTTAGAGTTTGTAAAAGAAGCAAAAGAATATAAAGAAAAAATAAAATATCAAGGTAATAAAACAGAATCTCGTTTTAAACAAACTCATAATAAGATGACGGTAAAGATTAGTGCAAACAAACGTCAAGCGTCAAGAAGAACATTAAAACAAGACTTATACAAGGAATTTGAAGATGAATAAATATATTGAATTGGTAGACAAGAAATTAGATGAATACATGCCTGTAGAATATCCGGAGAATATTTTTAAATCAATGAAATATACGGTAACATTACCTGGCAAAAGACTAAGACCTGTAATGTGTCTTGAAACATGCAAAATAATGGGTGGTGATATAAATGATGCATTGCCTACAGCTTGTGCAATAGAGATGTTACACGCACAGAGTCTTATTCATGATGATTTACCTTGTATGGATAACGATGATTTCAGACGTGGCAAACCATCTAATCATAAAGTTTTTGGTGAAGCTATTGCAGTGCTTGCAGGTGATGCATTATTAAGTTTTGCACCACAGATTATTATTGAAAAATCAACAACCCTTTCAGCTGATACACTTGTTAAGGTTCTTCATGAATTTGTTGTAAGAGCCGGTGCATACAGACTTATCGGTGGTCAGGTTGTAGATATAGAAAGTGAAGGAGTAGGGGTAAATAAAGGAGAAAATATCTCCTGTTTATCAGAAGAAGATAAGAAAAAGACTCTTGAGTTTATCCATACACATAAGACTGCAGATTTGTTTAAACTGGCACTAAGAACAGGTGCAATGATAGCAGGAGCTGTTGAAGAACAGTTGGAAGAGATGGAAGAGTTCGGTCAAAAATTTGGTCTAGCTTTCCAAATATATGATGATATTATGGATGAGATATCAACATTTGAAGAACTGGGTAAAACTATAGGTAAAGATAAAGAATCAGGCAAACTAACTTATGTTTCTTTGTATGGTTTGGAAGCTGCAAAAGATAAAGTTCATTCATTGATTGCTGACTGTCATTCAATTATTGATAAATATCATTCTGATATTTTCACATCAATGTTAGATAAGATTCTTGAAAAAATAGATAGATAAAAATATTGAATAAGTTATTATAAAAATAGACCCTGAAATAAATTCAGGGTGACAGTACATTTTTGTTGTCATGCTGAACTTGTTTCAGCATCTATTTCCATACACTCGGATACAGACCCTGAAATATTCTTGGATTATTGCTCCACACTCCGCAGTCGCTCACGGTGTTTGCGTTGCAAACTATTGTTCGCTTTGCTTTGTGCCACTTCGAGTTTCGTGACTTCGTCACTCACTCTACGCAAAATCCGCAATTCAGGGTGACATGCAATCATCAGATTAGTAGTTTAACATGATATTTAAAACATTAGACATAAATTGATTAACAAAAAAGGGTGACTAAAAAGTCACCCTTTTTTCTGTTTATCTTATGCCATACCCCAGCCATCACCGATGTCTAATCTATGTTTTTCTTCATCATCTTCAGGTGGATCCGCTTGTGCTATCAAGTTTGCATCTGTTAGTACATCCGATTCTTTATCTTCACCTTTAGACTCATCTACTATTGCAAGAGTATTAGTTGGTATATCTGTCGAACTATTACTAAATGGATTACTTTCATCTATATTAAGTGCTTGTTCTTTACCACCTTTAGGATCTGTAGGTGCAGCACCTTCTTTTGGCGGGAGTGTTATTTCTTGACCATCAGCACTGTATGGTTTTCCTCCACCTTGTAGATACGCATCTACTTGATCCGGTGCAAGTTGTTCTCCTTTATCATTGAAGATTGGCGGACGTTCAACAACAGTTGGTGCTACGCTATTATTTTCATTTGATACTACCGGAGGTTTATTATGTTCGCCTTCAGCAATAACAGTTGTTGTTTCTGTAGGAATTTCCAACGTTATTCTTTCTGGGTTTTCTCCTGTTGCTTCCACTAAGTATGGATTATAGTCACCACCGCCAAATATTCTTCTAAAGAATGGTTTTTTCTTTTCGGCAACATTAACATCACCTAGTTCTGATGTATTATGTTCTGCAGGTTTTTGATCAGGATTTGCTGCAATCGCTGCTTGGTCTTCTCTATATACTTTAGAGTCTTGTATTTTTCCGTAACGTTCGAAATAGTTGTTACCTTTTCCTTCAATCAAATTACGTTTTTGTTTTATAGCTTTAAGAAGATTTTTTCTGCCGTCAAATTTCTTGAATGATCTAAGTTCTGTGTAGATTAGAGCAATATCTTCTATTGTTTTGGCATCTTGTATTTGTTGAGTGATAAGCATACGTTCTGCCGGTGTAATTTCTCTTAAGTTACCATCAGCATCTCTGCCTGATATGTATGTTTTTACAGTTATACCATCAAGTGTTTCAGTATTATCTTCAGGTTTTACTTCAGGCTTATCTTCCGGTTTAATCTCAGGTTTATCCTCAGGTTTTACTTCAGGCTTATCTTCCGGTTTAATCTCAGGTTTATCCTCAGGTTTTACTTCTGGTTTATCTTCCGGTTTTACTTCAGGCTTATTTCCAGAACCAGCTGGAGAATCAACTTTTCCATCTCCAGAACCTGCTCCGGCACCAGATCCAGAACCTGAACCGTCACCTGCACCTGAGCCGCCAGGAGTTACTGCTGCTCCATCTCCAGGAGTTTCTTCAACATTTTCATCTCCTACTATTTCTTCAACATCAGCATCTTCTTCAAGAGCATCATCTTCCACTGCTTCTTCTGCTTCTTCAGCTTCTTCAAGATCTAATTCTTCTTCAGCTTCTTGACTCATTTGATTTAGCATTGCAACTATACCACTGACTGTACTGATTGTGCCATCAACAAAATCACATGCTTGGTTTGTTGTTGGTAACATTCCTGGTTTAAAACCAGTACGAAGATTATTATTTTTGTTAATTTCTTTTAACGCTGCTTTACTTGTATTTAAGTTTTGTTCGCATTGTTCCATTTCAGTTTTTAACTTGTTAACTTGTTCATTTAAAGCATCACGAGATGTTTTCATTTCTTTTAATCTTGCTTTATCAGCTTTAATAGTTTCACGTAAACCTTTCATTTCTTCTCGTAAACGTGTTATTTCAGCTTTATCTGCATTTTTATCATTTTTCAAGGCATTTAATTTTTCTTGTTTTGCTTTTAATAATTCTCTGTTTGATTTTATTTTTAATTTTAATTCTTTTATATGACGTGTATTTGCATCTTTCTTTGCTTTTAAATTGTTTAGTTCCTCTTTAGCAACTTCTGCTCGATTTTTCGCAGTTACAGCTTCTGTTTCAATCGCTTGAATTTCTTCTGTTGTAACTGTTCTTATTTGCTCAGTAAGAGTTTCATTTTCTAATTTTAACTCTTCTGCTTTTTTGTAATTTTTTCTTGCTTTTGAAAGAGCTTCTATTTCTTTTTTCTTGAGATTACGTGGGTATTTCACATTTCCATTATCAACAAATTTTTCGCCTTTTATAAGCTTTTCTCTAGCGATTGAAAAACGTTGTTCATCACTCATGTGTTTATATTTACCATCTTTTTTCATTTGTTCAGCAAATCTTTTTGCTATACGATCGACAGTTTTATTTTGACTATTTTCAAGTTCAAGTCTTTCTATTTCAGATTGATTTCTATTTATTTTTTCTTCTAATGGACGTCTTAATTCAGCTTTTTTTGTACTAATTCTTTGATTAGCATTATATGCTTGTTGCTCATTTGCTGAAACTGAACGTTCTCTGACTCTAATACTTGATTTATAATTTTGACCCTGATTAACACCAGACTCAAAGTGTTCATCTAAAAGAGCAATATCAGCTTCAACAGATTCTATCTCTCCTTTAAGACCTTCGATTTTTGTTTCAAGTTCTTTTATTCTTGCTTTTTTATTTATAACATTATGTAAATCACTCATATTTTGTTCTGTGTTACGTGCAATATCACGTTCTAATGCAGCTAATTCACGTTCTGCATTTTCTAATTCTGCTTTTTTTGCTTCATATTCTGCTTTTTTAGCGTTATATTCTGCTTGATTTTTTTCTACATTTTCTTTTGCACTTAAACGAATTTCAATATCAGGATATTTTTCCGGATTAATTTTATGTTGCTCTTTAAATATTTCTCTATATAGTTGTGAACGTTGTGCTTTTGTTGTAGGAGATTTCAAGAAGCTATGGTCACCTGCAAGTTTCTTTTCAAGTAATGATAATGCATATTCATCACCTTTAGCACGCTCGATAAGACTTTTGTATTCTTTGAATTCAGGGTGTTTTTTCATTGCACCGATATCATCAAGAAGTTTTTGTTTTGATTCAAGTTTCTTAAGTAATTCTGCCTTAAGTTTTGGATCAGTAACTTCTGTTTCAATTCTTTCTTTGATAGTATCGTATTCTGTTTTTGTTTGGTGTTTTTTAGTCTTAACTCTATTCATAGCTTTTTGAGTTCTTGAAAGCGGTTTGAATTCAGCTTGACTAATTAAACTACTAAATTCTTGTTCTTGTATTTTATTAAGAGCAGTTATGCGTTCTTCAATAAGAACTCTTTCTGTTGCACTTGGATAATTAGGTTCTATACCATTTTCTTTAAGTTTACCAAGTAATTCTGCTTTAACTTCAGGCGATATATTTTTGTTAGCTTTTATACCGTCGATTAGAGCTTCAGTAGAATAACGTATTTCAGCATTTCCATTTGCTCTTGATTGAATTTTATTATCAACTTTGGAACGTAATGCTGCCTCATCTAAAACATCATACTCTCTTCTAAAAGAAGAATATACTTCATCATTTAATAGTTCATTTTCTAGTTCAGTACGTCTTGCTTCTAATGCAGATTTGTCTGTAGAACGTCTTATTGCATCGTGATATTCTCTGCCAGCATTATGCCATTCTTCAGTAAATTCTTCAGTATTCTTATATTTTTCTCTTAATGTTGCTATATCTTCATGAGGAAGATCTTCTTTTTTCATTTTATCAAGTTTTTTGTTTAGTTTAGCTTTTTGTTTTGCACTCAAAACATCGCTGCTATTCACACGTTCACGTGCTGCAACAAAATCTTCCTGTGTTCTTATTGTTTCAACATCACTTTTTATACTTTCACGTGTAAGTGAACGTTCACGCATACCATTGAATGCTTCTCTTGTTGTTCTTACAGGGTGTCTCACTGCATCATAAGCAGTTTCTGTTCCTTTTTTAATACCTTTCCAAGTTTGTTTTGGTGACGGCACTACAGTTTTCATACCTGCTCCAACACCTTTACCCCAAGCTACTACTCTGCCTGAACCACTAGCTAATGCTTCCATTCTAGCAGCTTTGGATGCTGTTGCAACATTACTCATGCTGCCCTTCATAGCTCTCTTAGTCAAGATTGCCATACCAATTTCACCGGTACCGGTACCCATTTGCTCCCAAGCAGCAAGTTTTTCTTCATCTGTCTGTGCATTAGAAGCTTTTATAGCACCTTTAATAACATTAGCACCACCCATTGCAACACCGGCACCAACAATAACGGCTGTTGCAACACCAGCTGTACATATACCGGCTGCAACTACCAATGCTGTTCCGGCTACAACTGCAACACAAGTACCAACTGTTTTTAAGGTTTGTTTCCAACTAAATTTACCATTTTCATCAGTAAACATATTGGTTACAGATTTAACCATACCTTTTCCAAAAGCTTTTGCTTTATCCCACCAACCTACTTTCTTTTTAGGTTCAGCAGCTTTATTTGCATCTGCTTGTGTTATAAAAGTACCATTTTTTGTAACAAATCCGCCTGTTGCTGCTTTGAAATCAGTACTGCTTATTTTTGTAAAGCCTGATGAATCAAAATGATAATACGAAACTTTACCATTAGCCATTTTATAACAATAATTTTCAGCAACTTGTACCATATTTGCTAAATCAGCTTCTGTTATATTAGCTTTTTTACCTTTAGGTTTTGAACCTGTACCTTTAGAAGCACCTGTATTTGATGTTGCAGCAGCTTTCTTTTTGCACATTTGACCTTTGTCACCTATATAAGCATTTTCAGCATCTAAGAAAACATTTTGATCTAATTTTTTGTTATTTTTGTCATAATAGGTTCGTTTGCCATCCTTAATTACATAATAGTTTCCTGTTTGAGAACCGCTAATTTTAAATTTACCATCAGCCATTTCTACACATCCTTTCCTTAAAATATAATACTTTTATAGTTACATGTGCTTACGGTTACATGGATACAAAACTTTAGAACATGCAGGAGTAGTTGTTACATTTATTTACATAAATTATAAAGAATAGATTTAAATAATAAAATATGAATAATCTTGGTGCAAAATCTTGAATAATTTTTCAAACAATAAAATAAAACGTAGTAATAAATTAAAAGACATAAGTTAACAAGTATATAGATTCTGAAACAAGTTCAGAATTGTATATATTACATAATTCAATGACAAAAAAATGCAATGTCACCATAAATTGCGGATTTTGCGTAGAGTGAGCGACGAAGTCGCGAAACTCAAAGTGGCACGAAGCAAAGCAAACAATAGTTTGCAACGCAAACAAAGTGAGCGACTGCGGAGTGTGGAGCAATAATCCAAGAATATTTCAAGATCTGAATCCCGAGTGTATGGAAATAGATGCTGAAACAGTCTTGTATTATGCAGGTAATCACCTTAGCACAAATCCAGTATTACAAATAAATTATTTTATCAGAATTATCAATTTTTCTTTATATTCATTTATATTGGTGACAGCTATTCGTTTTGGTATATAGTTTACTGACAAATTCTCTGCTATTTGTTTTATATTATAACAACCTGAACAAATAACAACACTTGTATTTAAATACTTTTTAAATGTTTTTATCTGTTCAACAAACCATTCACCTGCATATTTAGGGCTAAAGTCTTCTTCCATCTGTAAATCTGATATTATCAAATCATAAGGTTTATCATTATTCTGTAATAAAAAATCATACCCATCACGTGCAGAATAAGCAATATCTATTCTATAATCAGTTACATCCAATTCTATAAATATTTCTTCAATAGCATTCTTATGAAACGTTACCCAAGAATCACTATCATCAACAATAAGCACTTTCATATTTTCTATAACCTAGAATAAAATACCCGCAATAGTTGCTGACATATAACAAGTCAAAGTACCACAAACAAGTGCTCTAACTCCCAACTGTGCAAGATTTTTTCTTTGTTCCGGAGCAAGTTCACCAATACCTGCAATCTGTATTGCAATAGAACCAATATTACCAAAACTACATAACGCAAAACTTGCTATCAAAAATGCTTTATCTGATAAAAGATGTTTAATAGAAGTTAAATCCATATAAGCAACCATCTCATTTAAAACAATCTTTTCACCCATTAGTCCGCCAACAGTTGTAATATCATGCATAGGAACACCCATTACAAGTGCAAACACAGAGAATATTTTACCTAAAATAAATTTCAAAGATAATGAAGGAAGCCAAGCTAAACCAATATGCAACGTATTATACATAAATGAACCTAAACCGCCTAACATCCAATCAATCATTGCAACAAGTGCAACAAGTGCAATAATCATTGCTGTAACACTTATACCAACCTGCATACCATCAGCAGCACCAGCTGATATTGAATCAATAACATTAACATGCGTCTTCTCAACAGTTATATCAATATTTTCACCAGTTTTTGGAGTACCATCTTCAGGATACATAATCTTTGTAAGAACAAAAACACCAGGAGCAGCCATCACAGATGATGCCAAAATATAAACAGCAGGAATACCCATTCCTATATATATAGGCATAATAGCACCTGATATACAAGCCATACTTCCTGCCATACAAGTTAGCATTTCTGAACGTGTAAGTTCTTTTAAATACGGTTTTATCATTATTTGGGCAACAATTTGACCTACAAAAGAGTTTGCTACAGAACATAATGCTTCTGCACCTGATACTTTCATTAGTTTATTCATTGCTTTTCCTAATACAGCAACTATTTTTTGCATTATTCCGTAATAATACAATATATTTACAAGTATCATCATAAATATACTAGAACATATCAACTGCAACGTAAATACATGAGCACCATTACAAAAAGAACTTTCAAACGGTTTTTCTAATAATCCGCTAAATACTACCTGACCGCCTTGAATAGCAAATTCTAATAATTTTTCTATAAACTTACCTATCTTCAAGAACAATATTTGACCTATAGGTACTTTAAATATAAATATTGCTAATGAAACTTGGAGTAATAACCCCATACCAACTGTTTTAAAATTGATTTTTTTTCTGTCTGTAGAAAACAAATAAGCTATTGCTAAAATAACAATAATACCGATAATACCTATAAATCTTTGCATCTTGAACTCCAATATTTTAGTATTCTATGATTATATCAGAAATTTAATAATATTGAAATAATCATTTTATTATCCTTTAAAATTAACCAAATGGAACTTTTTATTTTAATAATGAATGTTTATATTTTATATAAAGGAGGTTTGTATGAATAAAAATACAATAATTTTAATACTAATTTTTGTACTTCCGCTGATTGCTTATTTTTGTATATCACATTCATCGGAAAGTAATATAACAGTTTCAAGTACAGTAAAGCCGCAAATAATCAAATTTACATCAAATATGTGTGGTGAATGCAAAAGAATGGATTCTGTAGTAAAAGATATCTATCCAAAATATCAAGATAAAATTCAGATGGTTTCCGTTCCTGTCCAAATACAAAATGATTATAACAATCAAATGGTTTCAACCTACAAAGTTACATTAGTACCTACTATTATTTTATTAGATAAAAACCAAAAAATCGTAAAACGAATCGAAGGTTATATGGATGCACAAACATTTGATAAATATTTGAGAGAGTTAAGCAATGATTGATATTACTAATTATTTTACAACCCAAGCAGCAAATGGCAATTTTCAACTTATACTTATTGGTCTGTCCTTTTTAGGTGGGATTTTAGCTTCAATTTCACCATGTTCACTAGCAATGTTACCTATTGTTATAGGTTATATTGGCGGATATGGAGATGGTGATAATCTTAAAACATTTCTACAATTAACATCATTTATACTAGGTTCTTCAATAGTATTTAGTATAATAGGAGTTATTTGTGCATTAACAGGGCATGTTTTTATTTCAATGTTAGGAGGCTATTTTGTAATAATAGTTGCATCAGTACTTTTAGTAATGGGACTTAATCTCGCAGGTTTATTAGAAATAAATCTTCCAACAATAATAAGTAAAGTTCCTTCAAATCCTAATAATTCTAAATATTTATATCCTATGTTATTAGGAGCAGTTTTTGCACTTGGCGGAACACCTTGTTCTACACCAATTCTTGCAGGAATTATGAGTTTCGCAGCTATAACAAATAGTATTATTTTATCTATAATA
>JAMPEO010000070.1 GCA_023665105.1 Candidatus Gastranaerophilales bacterium
TCAAACAAGAAATGGAAACATTGAAAACTGTAGCTAAAGAAAACGTTGAAAGAACATTCAAGTTATTCTCATAGTGAATAGTTAGTTAAGTTAAAATAAAAATTCAAAAATAATACATTTACCACAGACGAAAGTCTAAAACTCGGAAAGAGGGGATATTTTCCCCTCATCCACCGGGTCGGTTACTCAAAGAGTAGTAAAATAATCAAAGGATTATCTCCGCCTGAGTCAGCAACCTCAACTCCAAAAGAAAGGCAGTATTTAAAAACCGGATAACATCAAATTTCATTTATAATTTGGTATCCACATAAAAATTTTCCTAAAATTTCCTATAATTCCTTTTCTTATTCCTAATAAGCGCCACTCTGTCCAAAGCAAGTGGCTTTTTTTTTTGTCTTGTGTTATAATTGCAACACAAGAAAGAGGGGAATTATATGTCAACAGACACTAATATAGAGCAAGAAGCTTGGATGCCGAAGAAAAATCCGTGGATTATTTCTATACCGTTAATGATAGCTATGTTTATGTTTGTGTTGGATGAAACAATTTCTAACGTAGCTTTGCCGTATATGGCAGGAACTTTCTCTGTCAGTCATAATGAATCAACCTGGATTTTAACCAGTTATTTGATTGCCAGTGGTTTGATTATTCCATCTGTTGATTTCTTGTGTAAAAAGTTTGGTAGAAATAACTACTTTTTATTTAGTGTTATTTTATTTACGGTTGCATCTATGATGTGTGGTTGTTCGCGTTCTCTTCCTGAAATTATTGTTTCGAGATTCTTGCAAGGTATTGGCGGTGGTGCAATTTTGCCTTTATCACAATCTATGATGTTGGAAAGTTTTCCGAAAGAAGGCAGAGGGAAAGCTATGGCATTATTTGGTTTCGCTGTTGTAATGGGTCCTATTATCGGTCCTGCACTTGGCGGTTGGATTACTGAAAACTGGTCATGGCCGTTTATTTATTTAATAAATTTACCATTTGGTATTATAGCCTTTTTTGCATCAAAAGCTTTGTTGGAAGATTCACCTTACGGAAGAAAAGTCGATGGTGTGAAACCTGATACTTGGGGATTATTCTTCCTTATTTTATGGATATGTTCATTGCAGGTTGTACTTGATAAGGGTAATGATGCAGACTGGTTTGGTTCTACTTGGGTATGCTGGTTGTCTGCGGTTTCTGTATTGTCCTGTATTGGATTTTTCTTTGTACAGATTAAGAATAAAACTAATCCGCTAATTGATTTGAGTATTATGCGTGATAGAAACTTTTTCTTTGGTACAGTTATTCAAATCGTATTGATGGGCGTTCTTATGGCTTCATCTGCAATATTACCATCAATGTTACAAGCTTTGATGGGATATACTTCATTCTTAAGTGGATTATCTATGGTACCAAGAGGTGCGGGTTGTTTAACAGGTATAATTATTTCAGCTATAGTTACGGGCAAGGTTAGCGAACGTGCACAGGTTATGACTGGTTTGTTTTCTATTGGTTGCGGCGGTTTGATTTTTGGGCAATTAAATCTTCAAATAGCATTAGTTAATATTGCAATTCCAAATTATTTGTTTGGTATTGGACTTACTTTATCAATGGTACCTATTATTAATTTATCAATGATTACATTAAAAAATTATCAGTTAACAAATGCTACCGGTGTTCAAAATATGCTTAAGAATATTGGTGGGGCTGTTGGTACGTCATTGGTAACTACTTTTATTTCAAGATTCTCTCAAAAACACCAAATGATGATGGTTGGATATTTACGAGATACTAATCAAGCATTTGTCGATAGAGTGAGTTCTTATGCTCAAAGCTTTTTACCATCAGTAGTTGACCCAAACGTTGCTCATCACATGGCACAAGGTTTGTTGTATCAACAACTACAACTTCAATCTACACTTTGGGCTTATATTGATACGTTCAGAATTTTTGGTGTTGCGTGTTTTGCAATTATTCCGCTTTTGTTGTTAATGAAATCAATTAAATCATTAGCGGCAGAAGGATTGATTCAGGATAATTAGCCCATTCTGTCAATATGACGTGTTTGCATATCTGCTTGAGTTTCTAGGAAACCTTGAAATTGCTGCATTTTCCCTACATCGCTCCAAAGATTTCCAGCACGAAGGAAACCGCTCCATACGGCATTGCCTGTGCTTATTTTATCAAAGCGTGTAGTTTGGTAAACACTTTGTGCATCTGCAAGAGTTTTATGTTTTTGCCAAGTCGTTTTGTTTGCTAATGATATGTTATAATCTAGGTTTCTTATTCTATCACTATATTCTAAGTTTATTTCTGAAACTATTTGTGATATTTCTTGTTCGTTTTTACCTTCTTTAAGAGCTTGTTCTTTTGCTATGGCAATTCTTCTATCTCTTTCTTGGATAAGTTTTTCTTTTTGTTGTTCAAGCGTAGCATTTCTATCACTAGCTGCGTCAAATACACCGGTAGCATATTTAAGATCTTGATAGGATGTCTCTTCAGCTTCTCCTGCAGCTTGGTCTTGTGGCACTAAATTCTGACGAACATTTTGTTCGTATGCTGTTGCATAATTTTTTGCCTCTAAGACTGTTTTAGCGTAAGCGTCAACAGCATTTGTTGATGGTGCATCGTAAGCTGCCATATAACAATTCCTTATAATATCCTATATATATCTAAAGTATATATTTATTAAAAAATTGCCTTTTTCTCCTTTTTCTATGAAGATTTGTAACAATAGTAATAATTTTTTCGATATTTTAGCAAAAAAATAAATATTTATTTGTTTATATATATGTGTGTGACATAAAATTTTGGAGGTTCGTATGGTAAACAGTATATCTTTTGGTAGAAAAGGTGTTTTTGATACAGTAGACAAAAATCAACCGCAAGCTCAAACTAAACCTAGTGCTGCAGTAGCAGAAACAAAAGCTGATTCTGTAGAAGTTGGCGGTAAAAAACATACAGCAGCTAAAGTAATTGGCGGAACTGTTGCAACAGTTGCAGTTGCAGCCGGATTATTGGCTCTTGGTAAACATTTCGGTGCTTTTAACGTTGAAAAAGTAGCTGATTTAACAAAAAGTTTTAAAGATAAAAGCTGGATTTCTTGGGCTAAGAAACCAGTAAAAGCAACATTAAATGCTTTTGATGCAGCAGGTAAATTTATTCTTGAAAAAGGTAAAGCAGTAGGTGAATGGGCAACAAACTTATTTAAGAAAGACAAAGCAGCAGCACCTGCTCCAGCAGCAGAACCTCCTGTAGCTTAGTAACAAAATTTATACAAATACGAAACTCAAAATTTTTATGAAAAGGCATTACATTTGTGATGCCTTTTCTTTTGTATGTACTTACATTCAATTATTGTTTATGTTAAAATTTTTACTAGAATATTGAAGAGGATTATCACAATGTCAATTATAATAATGTTATTTTTATTGAGTTTATTGATTATAGTGCATGAAGCAGGTCACTTTGTTGCAGCACGTGCATTTGGAATAAAAGTTGATAAGTTCGGTTTTGGGCTTCCATTCGGACCAACTTTGTTTGAGAAAAAAATAGGTGATGTGACGGTATTAGTGCATGCTTTATTATTAGGCGGATATGTTTCGTTTGCTGAAGATGATAAAGATTGTGACTTACCTGAAGATTCTCCTGAAAGATTTTTAAATAAACCTGTATGGCAGCGACTTATTGTTGTTTCTGCCGGTGTTATTGCTAATGTTATCTGTGCGTTTTTTCTGGTATTGTTTTCAGCTTTAGTATGGCATCATCTTCCATCAGGTGAATATAATGTTACTGTGTCACAGATAGTTGCACCAAAAGATGCGTCTGTTTGGTCATCAGGTTTACGTACAGGTGATAGATTAGTTTCTGTTAACAATACAAAAATAACAAGTACTTCTGTTTTGTTAGCAATCGTTCAGCTAAGTAAAGGCAAAGACGGATTTGTTGATCCTGATTTTGTACAAACTAACTTGGCAAGATTAAAGAAATTAAATCCAGGACTTACTAAAGATGAAGTTATTCCTGCAGATGTTGCAATTAGGTTACCGGAATTCTTGTCAGAAAAACCGGTAGTTCTTGATAGTCATGTTGCTAGAGGAATTAAACCATATACTGATAATCAGTATAGATTGAATTCTAATGTAATTAAATTGAGAGATACTCTTGGTAATCTTCAAAATCAAACATATTATGTTTCTAATGGTAAATATACATTATATGAGGTTGCAGAAGCTATTTCTGATAATATAAAACCTCTTAATATGGTTGTAGAACGTAATGGAAAATATGTTAAGTTAAATTCAATTTATCCGACCAAAAGTGGTGCTATAGGGGTTCAACTTGATTCAAAAGAAAAATTGAAACCTACTAAGTCTTTCTTTGGTGCAATAAAAAGCAGTATAGATTATCTAAATGAAAATACATACTTAATGATGATTGGACTTAAGCAAGCTTTCACCGGTGAAGTACCGTTAAAGGATTTACACGGAATTGTTGCCATTACTAAGGTGGGTGGTGATATTATAAATAATAGTGGTATGTTTTATGGTTTACTATTAACAGCTATTATTTCTATGGATTTAGCCATCGTTAACTTCTTACCTATACCTGCACTTGACGGCGGACACGTATTATTCTTAATAATAGAGAAAATTAGGGGCAGAAGAGTTTCTGATGAAGTTGTTGAGAAAATAGCAAATATTAGTTTCTTTATACTTATTGGTTTGATGGTATTTGTAATATTTAACGATATTTATGCTTTGATTACTCAAAAGTTATAAAATTTTACAAACACTCGACAATACAATATGTTTCAGTTACTATATACACAAGTATGATTATAAATAGCAAAAGGAGAATATAGAATGCAAGTTATATTAAAAAAAGATGTTCAAAATCTTGGTGAAACAGGTGATGTTATAACAGTAAAAGATGGTTATGCAAGAAACTTCTTAATCCCTAAGAATTTTGCAGAAGCTGCAACTGAAGGTGCTTTGAAGAATAGAGAAAAGAACCTTGCTAGAATCAGAGTTAAACAAGAAAAATTACACCAAGAAGCATTAGCTAAAGCTGAATTGATTGAAAAAATTGGTACTTTAGAATTATCAGCTAAAGCTGGTGAAAGTGGTAAATTATTTGGTACAATTACAACTAAGAAACTTTGTGAAGAAATAAAAGATAAACACGATATCGAAATTGATAAGAAAACAGTTTCTTTAAATCACCCAATTAACAAAGTTGGTGAATATGTAATGTTAATCAAATTAACTTCTAAAGTTAAAACTGAACTTAACATTTCAGTTTCAGCTTCAGAAATCGTTAAAGAATCTATCGAAGAAGAAGTTGAAGAAGCAACAGAAGAATAGTTTCAAAAACATATTTATGAAAAAAGCGAACCATATAGGTTCGCTTTTTTATTTTATAAATTATATTTGTCTTTCATTGTAAGAACAAAGTTTTTTATTGAACGGTCATAGGTTCGTTCTCCCGCCGCACTAAAGAAACATCCTGGTATTTCACCGTTTTCTCTATGGTGTCTGACACAATCACAGCAGAGCCCCCTGTTTGTACATGATGTGTAAGAACATGTACAGCCTATTTTGTTTTCATCTCTTTTACATTCCATTTATTTAACCTCTTTCTTTTTTGCATATATACATCCGCAATAATTTTGGCGGTATAATCCTAGTTCTTTTGATAGCTTATTTGTTTTTAGAAAACCGTCTTTCTTTTTAAAATCTATTGCTAAAAAATCTAGTCCAAATTCTTTCCCGATATTTTCTCCTACTTTGCTTAAATTTTTGAAATTTTTATGCGGGCTTATTATCATAGATGTTGTAAAACTTTTAATTCCTAGTGTTTTTGCTTTTTTTGCACTTTCTTTTAATCTTAATTCGAAGCATTTAAGGCATCTTTTCCCACCTTCAGGTTCATTTTCTAACCCTTTAATGTATTCGTGGTATGTATTAGGAGTGTATTCTTCTATAATTAGTTCTGCATTTAAAAATGTGCATAGTTTGATTTCTGCGTCTAGTCTTTTGTTATATTCGTCAAGCGTATCAAAATTATTATTGCAAAAATATACTATCGGCTCATAGCCAAGTTCTCTTAAATGTCGTATTGGTTCTCCGGAACATATTGCACAACAGGCATGTAATAATACTTTTTCCATACTTATCTCCCTAATATAATCCGCTTAAGTTCAAAATATGGTTTTGCTCCATTGTATCTTCTATCATTAACTATTAACGTTGGAGTTCCGTCGATTCCCATACCTATTGCTGTATCAATCTCTTCTTGTAATCTTTTTTTTGTTTCACTAGAATTTATATCTCTTGTAAATTTATCAATATCAAGATTTAAGGTTTGTGCAAGTTTTGCAGCTTCTTTATCATTTGGCGGTTGGTTTTCAAAAAGTGCATTTGCCATATCCCAATATTTCCCCTGATTTTCTGCTGCTATTGCATATTTTGCCATCCTGCATGCACCTTTATGCATTTGTGTTTCTAAATATGGATTACATTCTGTGTCTAAAGGCAAATTGTGGTGTTTTATATATATATTATCTTGTTCTTTTACAAGTTTATGTAGCATTATGTTATAGGTGTAGCAAATTGGACAGACAAAGTCTGTATATACATCAGCTACTATTTTACCGTTTTTATTTCCTAAAATATTTCCAGATATTTTATAAGGATTATGTTTCATTAAAAGGTAATGTTTTATAGATTGTTTTCGAGAAGCAAAAGGCATTGCAAAGGTTGTGTATGATAAAAATATACTTGCAATAACTATTGCGATTATAAAAGGAATAGTTTGCTCTTTTATTCTACTATTGAAATCTTCAAAACTTTGACGGAAACTTTTTTTGAAACCATCATCATTGAAATCTGTTGCTGCAATCGCTATTCCTGCATTGAGAACATAGGTCACAAAGCATAAAAGACATATTTTATGTAATATAAATACGCTAGTTAGTGCTAAAATAATTGAAATTATAAAAGCAATTAAGCCCAGTGCTGAAATATATGATAAAGGATGTTTAAATACACTAAGCATACTTAAACCTTTTATTTTTTGTATTTTATCAACATTAAGAAGCATTATTATAAATGAGTATAAAAACATTCCCCAATATGCGAGTGGAATTCCTAAAAATAAGGCTTTTGAAGTTTCTGCAACGCCGTCACAATCTACAAAATTGTTTATCGAACAGAAACTTGGTACTGCGTATGGATTATAATTTGCTTGATAATATATAACAGCAAGTTTTATTGTAATAAGTATTCCAACTATTGAAAGGATAGTTAGGATAGTTTCTCTTTTCAATATTAAACTCCTTTATATAGTGATTTTAATATGAATATCACTCTTTATCAATCGGTAATTTAAATATAAAAGTCGAACCTTTTCCAATATCGGATGAAACATTTATGTTACCATTATGTGATTCTGCTATGGATTTGCATAATGATAAACCAATACCATAACCCATCTGTCTTTTTAAGCTATCTTTTGATACCTGTGAGAAGAAATCAAAAATTTTGTTATAATTTTCTTCTAATATGCCTTCTCCATTATCAGTTATTTCAAAACAAAAATTATCAGCCTCTGTATATGTAAGTATATTTATCGGCATATTTTTTTTATTGAATTTTATAGCATTTGATATTAAGTTATATACAAGTTGTTTAAATCTCGTGTAATCGGCACAAATATTATAATTTATGATAGTGTAATGAAGATTTTCATTGTTAAAGCTTTTGATTATTTCTTCTATAGCTTCTTTTGTATTGAAAAAACTATAGGATAATTCTAATGGTTTGTATTGAGAACGTGTTACATCAAGGATATCTTGTATTAAAGATAACATGTGTTTAGAACTTATAGAAATAT
>JAMPEO010000071.1 GCA_023665105.1 Candidatus Gastranaerophilales bacterium
AAAAAGGTGTTATGAATATTCATAACACCTTTTTCCCCTTATATTTTTACTAATAAAAATTTAGTATCTTTTTTTGCATATACTTCGTGAGTATCACCTTTTTTAAATAAGATTAGTTCGCCTTTCTTCACTGTAAATTTTTCTGCTTCAAAATGAAAATCAGCTTCTCCTTCATATACATAAGCACAAGTATCTTCTTGTGATTCATGTGAGCCTATCATTTCATCTTTTTTTATAGACACTGCTGTTAAGCTTGAATCACCGTTTTCTAATAACACGTGTCTGTTAATTTTGTGTTCTTCACATTCTACAAGATCTTTTAATTCTAAAACATTATAAAACATAGTTCCTCCTTTTTTTATACTTTATTTTCAATCTATAATTTAAAAATTCCCTAACCGGTCTATTTGAAATTTGTTATTATAATTAACCGATTTGTTAATGTTTTTTGTGTATTTTCTTATTTAAATATGTTTGTACAAAAGAAAGGAAAATATATTATGACATTTAATCCATTAACAGAAAAAGGTATTCCTTTGGATAAGCAATTACGCAATTGGAATGATATTGCGAAAAGAAAATTTAATAAGTATGATGTAGACTGTTATAGCAGAACTCGTCAAATTTTGATGAATGGTATTGAAGTTGAAGCTTGGAATTTTAAGCATGCTTTTTCAAGATTTTCAGGTGATGAAGATACTTGTGAGTTTTTAGCTATGACAAAGCGTATCGAAGATATGCAACAAACTACTATAAATTGGATGGCACCTGCCGATCAATCTGTTCTTGAAACAACACTTGGGTATGAACAAGTTGCAGTTGATTTGACCGCTTGGATGGCACAAAATGAGCCTGACGAATATGTTAAAGAAACTTTTAATTTCGGTTTATTAGAAGATTTTGACCATTTGTATAGATATAGTCAATGGGCTTATATGGTTCACGGTATCAATCCTAATGAAATTATTCAAGCACAAACGGATGTCGTATTAAGCAGACCAACTCAAAATCATCATAATTGTAATATTCTAAGATTACGTAATCACTATGATAAAGATACAGCATTGCCTCAAACAAAAGTTAATATTATGACATTGGTAGCTGCTGAACAACAAACTCATAATTTTTATGCGGAGCACGGTATGCAATATGGTAATCAAACCCTTCGTTCTACTTATGCTGAAATTAAAGATGTGGAAGAAGAGCACGTTAATATGTATGAATCATTAGCAGATCCTAATGAATCACTTTATGAAAAATTATTACTTCATGAATTTACTGAAGTTTGTAATTATTATACTTGTTATCAAGACGAAGTAGATGATATGATGAAACCTGTTTGGGAACAATTCTTAGATATGGAAATCGGGCATTTGCACGAATCAGTTAAATTATTTAAAAAATATGAAAAACGTGATCCGGAGGAAGTTATTGGTAATAAAATTGTTGTGCCAAATCATTTCGAATCTCAAATTGAATATGTTAGAGATGTTCTTGTAAATGAAGTTGATAAACGTTTAGGTACTAATAAAGATTATACAACTATCTCAAAACTTCCTGAAGATTGGGCAAGTTATGAAATTCAAGAAAAAGTAAACGAAGAAGGTTCTCCAACAGAAACGACTATCAGAACAATTAAGGTTCAAAAAGGAAGAGATATTGCTCTTGCCGATGAAAAATTTATCAAAAAACAACCTGAATTCTTAGAAAAAGGACTTGAAGAAAAATCTCAAGCTCCAGACACTGTTTCAGTAGAAGAATATGAACTTATGACTAAAAAAGGTTTTGAGTTTTAAAAAAGACGGGGGAATTTCCCCCGTTTTTTTTATATCCACGCCAGTCCGATTGATAATATAGAAAGGACTAACGCTCCTAAAAATGCACTCCAAAATCCGTTTATTTCAATACCTGGAACCAGATATGCAACAAACATAAATAAAAGTGCATTTATTACTAAAATTGATAAACCTAATGTTAGTATATTTATTGGTAATGTTAAGAATAGCAGTGCGGGTTTTATAACTAAGTTAACAAGTGCTATCGCAGCTCCGGCAATTAAAGCCGTGACAAAATTTGATACTGTTATACCCGGAATTATCCATCCGACAAACATTATTGATAGTGCTAAACCAATCCATTTTAATAACATTGCAAACATTGAAATACTCCTTATTATTCTACAATTTAATTGTATGTTATTATGCTCAGCTATACATTGTCGAAATAGGTTAGTCATATTACCTGATAGAATTATTATGTTATACTTATTCTATGAGTTATGAACAATTAGAAGAAGTAAAACAAAAATGTCTTAATTGTAATAAATGTGAATTATCACAATCAAGAACAAATATTGTTTTTTCTGATGGTATTCCAAATAATAAACTTATGCTTATTGGTGAAGCTCCAGGATATTGGGAGGATCAGAAAGGTAAGCCGTTTGTTGGTAAAGCTGGACAACTTCTTGATAAAATATTTGAATGTGTTGGTTTATCCAGACAAAAAGATGTTTATATTTGTAATACCTTAAAGTGCCGACCACCAAATAATAGAAATCCATTACCTCAAGAAAAAGCTGCTTGTAAAGAATATTTGGATGCACAAATCAATATTCTTAAACCTAAAATTATCATTATTTGCGGCAGCATTGCTCTTAATTCAATGTTGCCTGATGTTCAAGGAATTACACGTGTCAGAGGGAAATGGTATGACGGTCCTTTTGGCTCAAAGATGATTCCAATTTTTCATCCATCATATCTTCTTCGTAATGACAGTCGTCAAAAAGGTTCTCCTAAATGGTTAACTTGGCAGGATATAAAAGAAATTAAACGTGTTTATGATGAATTAAATTAAGGTAATTTTAACCAAGCAAAGGCATAAGGGTACATTAGAAGTCTGCTTTTTCGCTCTTTTATTGATACTTTTATTTTAAATTCTTGATTATTTAATATATTGGTTAATTTAACGTATCCTGTTTTATTTGATTTTAAGATAATATCTGCAGGTAATTCTACTTCTGCAACACATCTTTTATTGGCTAAATTGTGTACAATAAGATATTTTTCACCTTGATAGCTTCTAATATATGCAAATATATATGGCTTTTCTGTTTTTAAAATATTTAAACTACCTCTGCTTAATGCTGGTGTTGTTTTTCTTAAAGCTATCATTTGTTTTACTTTATGATAAATTTTACCGCTAAAAGTTCTGGTTGTTGATTTTGCTTCATAGAATGCTTGTTCATTTAAGGATCCTCTGTTTATATCTCTGCTGTCAAAGTATGATAATAGCTTTATTTTCTTTAGAAGCGATGTTTTTTTTCTTAATTCTGCACTTTTTTTCTCATTTTCAAAATTATTTTGTGCCCCAATTTCATCTCCATAATATATTATTGGAATTCCAGGCATTGTTAATAATATTGAAAATGCCATTTCTATTCTGTCGTGGTCGTTATCTAAAAAATTTGCCATTCTTCCGCTTACACCAAAGCCTTTTCTGAAACTGGCACCTTTAGGTTCTAATGCGTTATATATTAGTTCTCTAATTTCAGGAGAAACCATTTCTAATGTTAATTCATCGTGTACTCGTAAAAAAGTTGCCCAACTTGCACTTTCAGGAATACTTGGGGTCTGTTTATTTGCTTCTGCAAAATATTTTGTGTCCTCTGTTATCAGGCTTGCCCACAATGCAGGCATATATGGGAAATGATAACATATTTGTACTTCATCTGTGCGTTTAAGTTCTATGTCATTATCATCTATATTAGTTGTTATTTTTCTTTCACTTCCAAAATACGGAATAATATCCTTAGGTGTTTGACAAGCTTCTGCCTGCATTACTGAACGAGGGGATATTGATTGCAAATATGATGATAATAGTTTAATTATATAATGTGTTTTAGGTAGATTTTCTCCGTTCGTTCCTTCTTGTTTTGAACAATAAGGAATTGCATCCATTCTGAATATATCTATTCCCAAGTTAGCCCAATAATTTATTGTTTCTAAACAATAATATAACACTTCTGGCTTTTCCCAGTTAATATCAGGTTGAAAAGGATAAAATGTGTGATAAACAAAATAATCTTTTCCTTTAATACTAACTTTTCTATAATGATTTTCACTTATTTCAGGAAAAATTAAACGTCTTTTGCTTGTTTTTCCATTATCTTCTGTATATTCAACTACTGTGCCAAGTTTTTCATCATTGTATTTAGTATATTGCGGCATTTTTTCTTTTACGACAAAGTAATCTAATTTTGTTAAATCTCCATTTAATGCGTCTTGAAACCATTTGTGTTGGTCTGAAAAATGGTTGAGAACTAAATCTGCTTTTAACTTAAATCCTTTTTCTCTTGCTGCAGTTGCAAATTCTTTAAATTCTGTTATACCACCTAATTCAGATCTGACATTTTGCGGGTCACGCACATCAAAACCGGCATCATTCATAGGGGAATCCGCGAATGGTAATATATATATTGTTGTGATTCCTAAGTCTTTCAAATAATCAAGCATTTTAATAGAATCTTTGAATGTATTTTTTCTGTCATTCCGTATTGTGCCGAATTGGTCAATGTATAACATATATATTATTTCATCTTTATACCAATCAGAAATTCGTGTTTTATCTTCTTCTATCAAATCTTTTGGGCGGTTTGATTTTGCCTTTGCTGCAAGTTTTTCAATATGTGTATATATTTCATCTGATTTTTGTGTACCATATATTTTTATAATGTCATTCTTTATTTCTTTTTCAAGCTTTTTTGATATCGGAGAAATGACAGTATTGGAAACAGAATTATTTATAATTGTTTCATGTGCAATTACAGTATTATTTATTGTAATTGCATATATTAACAAAATTATGATTATAATTCTTTTTAACATATTTTTCCCCAATCTTAATTCATAAATTAACATAAATTGTTTAAATATTCCATATTATATAAATATTCTAATTTAATATATCTCTATGTTTGAGCCGGTTTTGCTCTATGTTATTTAAATATATATGTTAACTTTTGTAAAATTGTACATTCTACAATTAAAGTTTTGAGAAAAATAGTCGTTATCTAGAACAAGGAATTAGATAAAGTATATCAACCAAAAAATCAACCAATATTAGGATGTGTATTATGTTAAAAAGAATGCTATCAACGCTCTTGTGTATGATGCTTTTTTGCTCTACCTGTGCGTTCTCGTGGAATATTAAAAGTTTTTCTCAAGATGAAGATATAAGGGATGCTTTGCGTCTTTTAGAAAATATCGGTGCAGAGGAAGTCTTTGAGAATTTACAAGAAAACTCGGTCAAAATTATCTTTTATGATTTGTCGTTAATTAACTATAATTTCCGAAATCATTATGCCGTAAATTCTGTCGATAACTGGGGAGATAGATATATTCTTATAAATTCTAAGTATAAGAAAGCTTCTGTAGAAGAAATAGCTTGTTTGATAGCACACGAAAGTTTTCATAAAGCTGATAAAGCAACATTAGCAGAAGAAACACTTGCAACTCAAAAAGAAGCATACTATTGGTCTATATTAAAAGTTCCGGGTAAATTTTATCCAAATAGTTCACTTGCTAACAGACTAAATAATCTTGTGTGTTTAAATAATGAATCTGACAGTGATAATAATCTTATAGAAATGAAAATACGTAATAGTAAGTTTTATCAATCTCAACTTGCTGCAACTTCAAAACGTAAGTTATAGTTAACTGAGTATTTTATCAAACATTTCAATAAATTTCTTTGTTGCACTTAATGCGATATTATATCCCTGTTGAGCTATATTGGACCAATTAGATTTGTTTTTCATTGTTGGTACTTCCATCTCTGATGATATTGATAATGTATTATTAAATAATTGACTGAAACTTGTTGCATATATTTGTTCATTTGATTTGTGTGCTTGTCTTATCAGATGGTGGCGTCTTTCACAAGAATATTGCTCAAATTTCTTATGTGCAGGTCTTTCTATAGCTTTTTGTAAAACATTTCCTTTTTCTATATGTTGTGGCTGGCTAATATCTTGTAAATAATGTATTGCTCGTCCGGCATGTTCTTTGGCTGCTTCTTTGTCGGTATTTCTTAACTTAAGCATTTCTTTTACGTGTTTGTGATACATTGCTTTTGCATTACCTTGTCCTGTTATATCTAAAAAACTTCTTTGAGTTGCAGGATAAAAGAAATGTTTATGGCATCAAATTTGGGCTTCGTCAAAATCAGGTAAAATAGACGATTCTATTACTCTTCGATGCCTTCGCAGAAGTTTTAAATCATCTTGTAAAGCATTCTTTGTTATGGTCCTATGTTCAGGCCATCTCCATCCAAAACTAGTTTTATTGTTATTGCTGCAATACATATACTTTTAATATCTCTAAAGATATAAATTTGCTACTAATTATTTTTTATTTACAAATCTACAGGAGTTTATTATCTTTTATTTTTGCTAGAACCATATCTGGTGTGATACTTTCTATGCATAGGGTATATTTTTGTCCATTTGTTAAGTGTGGACAAATTTTTTTCCAACAATATTTGCATTCGTGTTGCGGTTCGATGTAATAACCTTTTTTGCCATAAGGTTTTATTTTGTCAGGTGATGTCGAACCTAGTATTGTTATAGTATTTATATTATGTGCAGAAGCAATATGTAATGGTCCGGTGTCTCCCGATACCATCAAATCAGCGTATGAATATAAATGACTGCTTTCTTGAAGTGAATATTTTCCGGAATATATTAGAACATTATCTTTTTCAAGTATTTGATGATATGACTTTTCACCATTACTGCCAGAAACAATAACAGTTCCACCATATTCTTGTTGTAATTTATCTATGAGTTCTTTGTATTTTTCAATATTCCAAATTCTTCCCTGTCTATTTCTATCGGTTCCGCCTCCAGGTGTAACAATAATAAAAGGTCTTGGTTTATCTCTTAAATCATTTTGTATTTTTTCTAAAACTTCCGATGTTATGCCCAGAAATAATCTTTCTGGTATTTCAATGTCAGGTATAACTGATTGTGCTGTTTTAAAATATTCTTCAACCCAAGAACAATCAGAATGCTTGCGATATACAATCTTTTTAGGCATTGCTAAGATTGCAAGTGCGATATTTCTTATAGCTGTTGTTAGGTTGAATATTATATCGTATCTTTCTTTGAATAAATTTATACCTGTCTGAAGCAGCTGTTTGTTTGATTTTCTATTATTTCTATCCCAAGTTAAGACCTTGTCTATGTGTGGGTGGTTTTCCAAAATTGGAGCTATTTCTTTTTGTGTTAAGTAATGCACTTGCCATTCCGGATGTTTTTGTTTTATTGCACTGGCAATTATAGTTGTATGTACAACATCTCCTGTCGCTCCAAGTCTTAATATAAGTATTTTTTTACTTTTATCTTTCTTCATCAAGCTTATTATAGCGTAAAAATACTGTGACTTATACAGGAGTTTAAACTATATACTGTAATATATTATCTTGAACTTGTTTCAGGGTTTGTTAAAAAAATATAAAGTATCATTAGATACGAACGTAACACAATGGAAATTGTGTTACATTCGGAATTAACGGCAGCTTTTTTAAAAACATTAGCCAGTTGGGTAATATGTTTTACATTTATTTACAAAAAGATAATGAAGTTCAGTAATAATACGATTTGATTGTCGGATTAGTAAATCCGTATATTTACCCTCTTTGGACGGAGAGGGTAGAATTACTTAACGAACAACGTGAGTTTAGTAATTCGGGTGAGGTGATTGTTTTCAGAATGTAGATCGGTTTTACTAAACCGACAAAAGAATTGTATTTATTTTAT
>JAMPEO010000072.1 GCA_023665105.1 Candidatus Gastranaerophilales bacterium
ATTTGCAGGTTCATCTTCTGTTCCTGCACACGTTGAAATGATGGGTGTTATCGGTATGGGTAATAACCCTATGGTTGGTGCTACAGTTGCTGTTGCAGTTGCTGTTGAAGGTGCTATGAATAAGTAATAAATCTTTGATTTATAAAAAAGGCTTCTTTGATTTTCAAAGAAGCCTTTTTATTTTAAATAACTATTTACCGCAAGGTGTACATCTATTTTCATTTATAGTTTTACCAAATATTAGTCTTAAACCGCCAAAAGGTTTTCTTAATGTTTGACGTACTCCGCAAGTTATTGTATTTGTATTGTTTATCAATTCTTCAGAACTTTTTAATATTGAATTTACTTCTGGTACGCTTTTATTTACACTAGTAGCTGTATCATATATGCTGTCAGTGATGCGTTGCAGGTTACCTGTTGATGTTTCTATATTCGTAAAAGTATTACTTAATTGTTGTTCTCTAATTGAGTTGTTGAATTTTGAAGTAGCTTGTTCAATATTTTTTGTTGTACCAACTACATTCGGTTGATTTTCTTTTACAAAATCCTGTAGAATGACAAATAATTGTCCTAATGCTTCTAATGATATGTTTAAATTTTCCGCAGATGATGCAAGATTACCTCTGATACTTTCTAAATCATCCGGACTTTGATTTTTCATAAATGTTTCTAAATCAACAGTTGCTTTACCTTCTAACCATGTACCATTAGCTATAAGTTTATCGGATGGGTTTTCAGGATAAATCAATTCTAAAAAGTCGTATTCTTTTTTATGCTTTTTTTCTTTTTTTAGCAATACTTTTGTGTTTATTGGTAAGTGCAAATTCTTCGGATAAAGAACAACGTTTACCAAAGTATGCTGATAATCAGAGGTATGTTTTCTATCTGTTGCTTTTCCTATTATCAAACCTTTGTAATAGACAGGAATACTTTCTTCAAAAGGACGTAGTTCTTTAAATCTTACAGTAATATGAGTATATGTAAGTTGTTTATAAATAGAGAATACTGCTACAAATAGTAATAATAAGATGCTTCCTAATAAGTATTTTTTCATAATAACTGTATAATATCAATTCACATGATATTTCATATTAGTATATTAGGTATAATCACATAGTTATAAAAAAACTGCTACCGAATTTGGTAGCAGTTTTTCGTTTGCGAATAATTAAATAAAACTATTTCATCAATTCGCCAACAGATTTGTAAACAGCCATTCTCTTAGCTGCATCTTCTTCAGCTTGAGTGTAAAGAGCTTCAGCAGCTTCAGGATTAGTCTTCATAAGTGATTTATAACGTCCTTCACTTCTGATGAAGTCTTGGTAGCTGCTCTTAGGATCCTTAGCATCCCAAGTGAACGGTACTTCATTAGCTGGATTATATCTGTAAAGTGGGAAATAACCGGCTTCAACAGCACGTTTTTGTTCTGTTTGAGTTTTACTCATGTCGATACCGTGTGCGATACAAGGTGCATAAGCGAAGATGATTGATGGTCCGTCATAAGCTTCAGCTTCTTGGAAGGCTTTAAGAGTTTGACCTCTATCAGCACCTAACGCAACTGACGCTACGTAAACATAACCATAAGACATACTCATCAAGCCCATGTTTTTCTTGTATGTTCTCTTACCGCCTGTAGCAAACTTCGCAACAGCACCTGTAGGTGTTGATTTAGAAGCTTGACCACCTGTGTTAGAGTATACTTCGGTATCAAGAACAAGGATATTAACATTCTTACCTTGAGCAAGAACGTGGTCAATACCGCCGTATCCGATATCGTTAGCCCAACCGTCACCACCGATAATCCATACAGATTTATCTGTGAAGTAGTCTTGAAGTTCTCTTACTTTAGCTAAGTTAGGACATTCGCAATCAGCATATTTAGCTAATGCTTCTTTTGCTGTGTTTTGAGCTGCAACTGCTTCTTCTGTTTTAGAATTATCAAAATGAGCCATAGCTCCTTCTAATGCTTCTTTTAAATCAGCAGGTGTTTTTTCGTTTTCAAGAACTTTTGCAACATAAGTTTTCAAAGTATCTCTGTTTTGATCAACAGCTAATCTCATACCATAACCAAATTCAGCGTTGTCTTCAAATAATGAGTTAGCCCAAGCCGGACCTCTGCCTTCTTTAGTCTTAGTATAAGGTATTGTTGGGAATGTACCTGAGTAGATTGATGAACAACCTGTTGCGTTAGCAACGATAGCATTTTCACCAAATAATTGTGATACAAGTTTAACATAAGGTGTTTCACCACAACCTGCACAAGCTCCTGAGAACTCGAATAATGGTTTTCTAAGCATAGCACCTTTGATAGTTTTTGTTGTATTTTTACCCATAACGTTATCAGGTAATGCATCGAAGTATTTTTCGTTTTCTAATTCACAAGCTTCAACTTCTTTTTCAATAGTTGACCAAGTAAGTGCATTGCCTAATTTTTCGTTTTGGTTTGCAGGACATTGATCGATACAAACACCGCAACCGGTACAATCTTCGCAGTAAACTTGTACTTTGAATTGTTCACCGTTAGCATTTGGTTTTGCATCAACTGTCTTGAATGATTCAGGAGCGTCTTTCAAGCTGTCTTTTTCTGCTAACTTAGTTCTAATAGCAGCGTGAGGACAAGCAGAAGCACAGATGCCACACTGAATACAAGCTTCAGAGTTCCATTTAGGAACACGTGGAGCAATACCACGTTTTTCAAGACAAGCTGTACCTGTAGGAATAACACCGTCTACTGACATTGCAGAAACAGGGATGTCATCACCTTTTTGTCTCATTGATGGTTCAATGATTTTCTTAGCAAAGTCATCTGCATTATCAGGAATCATTTTAACTTCATCAACGCAACCTACACCGTCTAATGAAGCAGGAACCGGAACTTCTTCACAAGCGTCCACTGCTGCATCTATCAATGCAAGGTTCATGTTAACAACGTCATCACCTTTTTTCTTGAATGTTTTAGTTGTCATTTCTTTCATACCTTCTAAAGCTTGTTCGAAAGGAATGATTCCTGAAACTTTGAAGTATGCAACCATCATAACTGTGTTTGCACCTTTACCTCTAAGACCAGGTTGTTGTTTAATCAATGATTCTGCATCAACGTTGTAGAATTTGATTTTCTTATCGATAATAGTTTGTTGCATATCTCTTGTTAAATGAGCGAATGCTTCTTCTTTAGAGTATGGGCTGTTTAACAAGAATGTGCCGCCTTCTTTAATACCTTTAAGCATATCATATCTGCCGATATAAGCGTGTGCTGAGCAAGATACGAAATCAGGTGCTGTGATAAGGTATGTAGATTTAATTTGTTCGTCGCCGAATCTCAAGTGAGAAACTGTTACACCGAATGATTTTTTAGAGTCATAAGCGAAATATGCTTGTGCATCTTTATCAGTGTATTGGCCAATAATCTTGATTGAGTTTTTGTTAGCACCAACAGTACCATCAGAACCAAGACCCCAGAACATACAGTTTGTAGTTCCTTCCGGTTCGGTAACGATGTGTTCTTCAATTTTTAAAGATTTGTGAGTCACGTCATCTTCAATACCAACAGTGAAACCGTGGAAACCATTAGCTTCAGCGTGTTTGTAAATTGCAAGAACCATTGATGGTGTAAATTCTTTTGAAGATAAACCATAACGTCCGCCGATAACTCTGATATCTTTATTTTCTAAAGCAGCTACAACGTCAAGATACAAAGGTTCGCCGATAGAACCAGGTTCTTTAGTTCTGTCAAGAACTGTAATACGTTGAGTTGATTTAGGAAGAGCTTCGTTAAATCTCTTAACATCGAACGGTCTGTATAATCTAACTTTAACAAGACCATATTTAGTTCCTCTTGTAGAGTTCAAGTAGTTGATTGTTTCTTCAATAGTTTCACAACCTGAACCCATAGCTACGATAACGTCAGTTGCATCTGGTGCACCAACGTAATCAAATGGATGATATTGTCTGCCTGTTACAGCAGCAACTTTATCCATATATTCTTGAACAATATCAGGAACTGCATCGTAGTATTTGTTAACTGTTTCACGACCTTGGAAGTATACGTCTGTGTTTTGTGCACCAACTTTACAAATAGGTGCTTCAGGACGTAATGCTCTTTGTCTGAATTCTTCAATATATTTTGGTTCAACTAATTTAGCGATTTCTTTATAAGAAATTTCTTCAATTTTATGAATTTCGTGAGAAGTTCTAAATCCGTCAAAGAATTGTAGGAAAGGAACTTTAGCTTTGTATGTTGCCAAGTGAGCAACTAAAGCCATATCCATTTCTTCTTGAACAGAGTTAGCTGCTAACATAGCAAAACCTGTGTTACGGCAGCCCATAACGTCAGTATGGTCACCGAAGATTGCTAATGATTGAGCTGCTAAAGCTCTTGCTGCAACGTGGAATACTGTAGGAAGCATTTCACCTGCGATTTTGTGCATTACAGGAATCATCAATAACAAGCCTTGTGAAGCTGTGTATGTTGATGTTAGGGAACCAGCTGCAAGAGAACCGTGTACAGCACCTGCTGCACCTGCTTCTGATTGCATTTCAGCTACGCTTACTTCTTTTCCCCAGATGTTTTTTTTGTGTTGTGACGCCCATTCGTCAATCCATTCACCCATTGTAGATGATGGAGTAATAGGATAGATTGCTGATACTTCGCTTAATGCATACGCAACGTGTGCTGCAGCGTAGTTACCGTCAACCGTTATTGTTTTCTTTGGCATATGTATCGCCCTCCTTACATATTTCTAGCCATCTTTTTCTTCTATATACTAAAAATGTATCTCAAATATAATCCGATTACAACTCTTTTTCAGCCTAAATTTTAACAAAAATGTATTATGTTGTTTAGACTTATTGCCAAAGGTCTGTTATATTTGGTTTTATTGGCTTTATTAGGAAAATACTTTATTTAATTAGTTCAATTTGATGTTAGTTACTGATTCTACATTATAGAACATTTTTGATGCTATTTTAAACTGTTCAGGATTTGCACTTACATAAAACTCTTCGGTTCCATTAGCTGTTTGTGTGTTGAGTAAATTTGAGTCTGTTAAATCGGATTTAATAAATTCCACAAAATAATCAGCCGGATCTATAAATTTATCCTTTTTTGTAAATTTTGAAAGAACATCTAACAAATATGGATAGTGTGTGCAGCCAAGAATTATTTTGTCAGGATTATTAGTAAGCATTTTGGTTAAATCTGATTTTATAACTTCAATATTTTCCGGATGATTTTGTGTGTTACTTTCAACTATATTCACCCATTTGGGACAACTTTGAGAAAAAGTTTTTATATGTTGATTATATTTATGTATTTCAGATTCATAAACTCCGGAGTTTATTGTTGATTCTGTAGCAAATATTCCAAGTCGTGTGATATCAAGAGATGAAATTACTTTTGCACAAGATTGAATTATTGGATAAATTTTAAAATCATATTCTTTTGATATGGTTGAATAAGTTGCAGCGGAAGATGTGTTACAAGCCATTACAACTGCTTTTACATTTTTAGATTTGAAAAAATCAAAAATTGAACGAGAATAACTTATTAGTTCTTCCTTTGTTTTATTTCCATAAGGAAGATGTGCTAAATCCCCAAAATAAATACAATTTTCTGTTGGTAAAAGTTTTTTGAACTTTGCATATACAGTAAGTCCGCCGACTCCGGAATCAAAAAACGCAACTTTTTCTTTATTTTTGGCTGTTAAGATACTCAATTATACCCTCTGCTATTCCTTCTGCTGTTGCCTGTTTACGTTGAGGTGTTGTAAGTTCGTTTCGTTCTGATGTATTTGATATAAAACCTATTTCGACAAGTATTGCAGGCACTGTTGTATTTTTTATAACATAAAAACGTGATTTCAACAAGCCACGATTACTTGTATTGCTTATTTTCTTTGTTAATTTCGTATGGACACAGTTTGCTAATTCTAAACTGTTATCGTTATAATAGTGCGTTTCTATTCCTTTTGGTGATTCCATATTACAAGAATTTACGTGTACACTTATAAATGCAGCAGGATTTATATTTTCTGTAAATATTACACGATCCTCTAATGTTATGTACGTATCATTTGTACGTGTCATATAAACCTTGTATCCTTTCTTTTGAAGAATACTTTGTAGTCTGTCTGATACATCTAATGTAATGTCTTTTTCAAGAATACCATCTCTTAATGCACCACAGTCTTTTCCACCGTGTCCGGCATCTATTACAATAATATGGTTATTTTTTTTGTTGTTGTATACAGGTGTTGATGTGATTACACCTTCTTTTTTCTTTGTTTTTTGTAAATTTGTTTCAGGTGGTTTTTCTTCAATAATTTTAATTTTTTCTGATGAAATTTTGAAAACTTTTCCATCTGGTGATATATAAGCGTTCAAGTTATCTTTTCCTGCAACCGGAACTGTTAATCGCATTCCTGTTTTCATAAGATGCATAATAGTTTTGTTATAAGGTGATGTTTTTGTTGTAGATTGAAAGTTTGTATCATTATATTTTTCAGCATTTAAAAAATATATGTATAAATTTTCAGAGGTTCTTTTTATAGAATATACAACCGGTTTATCAAACTCAAAAATGAGGTTATCGTCTTTTCCTGATTTTTGATAGGTTGTTTTTACAATATTAGTTTTATGACTAGGGAGATGATTTGTCATTAAGTTTTGAGGAGCTGTTAATATTAAATTCTGACTATCTGTAGAGTATACAGGTATATATTGTGCTGCATTTTCTGATGTTACAACAAGCCTTGTTGTATTTTGATTAAATTGTGCGGATTTAATTTTATCACCATTAGCAAGTGCAAATTCTTTGTTGTGTAAGTTTTTGTTTATTGTCGCATTTGGTATGTCAAAAATCATTCTCAAAGGCTTTTCAAGCATAAAAGGCTTTTCTACGCTAACAGTACCTGTGCCGGATATAACAAAAATATTATCAGTTGTTGTAATTGTATTTAAATGATATTTACTTCTAAGATTGTTATCTGCGGAAATATCGGTGATTTGATAGTTTCCGTATATTTCCCCTTTTTGATAATTTGAGTTTAAAAATGCTTGGTTTATTTCATTCATAGCACTTTTGTTACTATTATTGTAATTAACTATAGGAGTTGTTTGTTTTTCTATTGTTCTTGTTGTTACTAATATATCTTCTTTATAATCTTTTGAATTTGCTCCGCTTTCTCTGTAAGTATTTATATAGTAATTCATGTTATAGGGTTGAAGAGGCTTTATTGTTATTAGCAAATTATTATTTATATTGCCGATTTTAAGGTTGGATGTGTTGAATTTATCCTTAAAATACATTGTAATTTTTACGCTGTTAGCCGTATTTTGTATTATTTGAAATTCTTTTAAATCACCGTCAGAAAAGAATAAATCCTGCGATTTTGCATTTAATATTGCGGAGGATATTTCAAGTCCAACTCCGTTGGAATCATCAAGTTTATAGTATTTAATATTGTTTGTAATATTATTATTTGGTTGTGTTTTTATGGGTACAAATATTATAGAATTTGATATATCAAAATTAACAGGTTTAATTTTATATAATTCAGCACTAAAAACACTATTGGCTAATGTTATAAATAGTAATACTAATGTTAAAATAAACTTTTTCATTATAAGAAAATATACTCTCCCCTTTGTTATTTTATAACAAATTTTTTTTAATTTCTTTTAATTTACATTTGTTGATGTTTTATTGTTGATTTATAACTTGAATTATGGTTTTAAAAAACACTCCATTTGGAGTATTTTTTTACTATAA
>JAMPEO010000073.1 GCA_023665105.1 Candidatus Gastranaerophilales bacterium
AATTAGGAGAGTGTGTATGAAGATATTACTGATAAATGGACCTAATTTGAATATGTTAGGGACAAGGGAACCTGAAAAGTATGGGAATATAACCCTTGATGATATAGAGAGAACTTTAATATCTAAGGCTTTAGTGTTGGATGCTCATTTAGAATGTTATCAATCTAATCACGAAGGAGAGATAATTGATAAAATCCAGTCAACAAAAGGTGATTTTGATGGAATAATTATCAATGCAGGAGGATATACCCATACGAGTGTTGCAATACGTGATGCAATTTCTTCAGTAGCTTTACCTGCTGTAGAAGTTCACATGACAAATATTCATTCTCGTGAGGAATTTAGGCATACTTCTTTACTTTCCGGTGTTTGTATTGCTCAAGTTGTTGGTTTTAGAGAAAAATCATACGAATATGCTCTTGAGGGATTGGTTGATTATTTAAAACGCTAAGCTGAAATTATGAAAAAGATTCTAAACATATTACTTATAATTTTACTAATGTGTGCAACATCTATATCTACTTTTGCTATTGAATCAGTAGAATTAACAACTGTTCCTATTCAGGAAGGTGCGTCACTTACTCTTGATGATTGTATTCAAATAGCATTAAAAAGAAGCCCTGCTCTTAAAAATTTGAAATACAACTGGGAAATGGCGAAGCATAATGTTAGTATTGCAAAAGCTGAATATTCTCCGACTATATCTGCAGGTGCAGGTTATAATCAAGGATTTAACTCAAATACAAGATATATGAGAAGTTCTTCTCGTACACTTCCAAGTGTTGATGCAAGATTGAGAGAACTTATTTGGAATTTTGGGAAAACATCTTCTTATATTAGGATGGAAAAATTCTATAAAATAGCTGCAGAATATGATTATAACCAAGAAGTCATAAATATAATATTTGATATCAAATGTAAGTATTATGCTGTTCTTGCCGCAAAAGCTCTTGTTGATGTCGAAAAAGCAAATGTACAAATCAATGAGCGAAATTATCAGAGAACTAAAGCATATTTTGAGGAAGGTATAAAATCAAAGATTGACCTGGTTAATGCTGAGGTTTATTTAAGTGATTCTAAAATAACTCTTGTTAAAGCAGAAAATGCATATAAAAATGCTATTGTTGCTCTTAATAATGCTATGTATGTTGCATTTGCTCCTCAGTATACGATTCAAAATACTGAGTCTTTTAATTTTGAGTATAATTATCTTCCGGTAAGTCTTGTAAAAATAACAGATTATAAAGATATTAGTAATTTGCCTGATGCGATTTATAATGCAACACTTACAACGCAGGTTGAAAAAACGGAAGTTTTAAAAGATTATGTATTTAAAAAATATCCATATACATTTGAGGAATCTATAAATCTTGCTTATGAAAATCGTCAGGATTTAAAATCCTTAGAAGCTACCAAAAAAGCAATGGAGCAATCTTTACTTTATACAAAAAGAGAGTATTATCCTGAATTGTCTGGTAGTGTTGGATATGGATATGCAAATAGAGAAAGATACGATAACAATGCGTTTGATATTGCAATAGAAGTTTCATCTTCATTAAATCCACTTCAAACGAAACATAAGATTGATAATGCAAAAATACAAGTTGATATTGTTCAAAATGATATTGAGCAGCTTAAACAAGATATGTTTTTTGATATTCAAAAAACATATATCGATATGGTTACATATGAAAAACAAATACCGTTGAATGAAATTAAAGTAAGACAAACTCTAGAAAATTTAGAACTTGCAGATGGCAGATATGAAGTCGGTTTAGGAGATTTTATTGAGGTTCAAGATGCAAAAGTTAACTATAATAATGCTCAAAATACATATATTCAAACTATTTACAACTATAATGTGTCAAGAGCAACTCTTGAGAGAGAAATTTCATTAGAACAAAATACTATAAAATTAGAGGATAAAGCAAATGATAAACTTAACTCAGATAAAAGAAAAAATAAAAAATAAACATTGTTATATTCTGATTTTAGCTATTGTAGTTATATTGTTATTAGTATTTTCTATAAAACACTTTAATAATACCAATCAATATATCTTGCAGCCCGTTGAAAGAAGAACAATAACACAAGTTGTTGAAGCTTCAGGTACAATAAATCCTGTAAATACGGTTAGTGTTGGTTCTACTGTATCAGGTCTTGTTAGTGCTATTTATGTTGATTTTAATTCTATGGTAAAAAAAGGGCAGCTTCTTGCCGAAATTGACCCAAGAACTTTTCAACAAACTGTAAATCAAAATCTTGCATCTGTTAATAGTGCAAGAGCAAATCTCAGAGATATGCAGGCTAATGCAGAAATGAGTAAGAAAACTCTTGTAAGATATCAAAACCTTTATAAACGTAATTTTGTTCCAAAAAGTGAATTAGACCAGGCTTTAAGTGATTATAAATCTGATATAGCACGAGTATCAGCTGCTCAGGCTGAAATAGCAAGGGCAAATGCTCAGTATCAAAATTCTCTTGTAAATTTAAACTATACAAAAATTGTTGCTCCTGTTGACGGTATGATTATCTCTCGTGAAATAGATCTTGGTCAACCTGTTGCAGCAAGCTTTCAAGCTCCACAATTATTTACTATTGCACAAGATTTGCAGAAAATGCAAATAGAAGTGAATGTGTCTGAAGCAGATATTGGTAAAGTTCAAGAAGGACAAGAGGTCGAATATACGTTGGATGGTTATCCAAATGTTACGTTTAATGGAAAAGTCACTCAAGTTAGAATTTCTCCGACAACTGTATCAAATGTTGTAACATATTCTGTTATTGTTGGAGTTGATAATCAGGATTTGAAATTGAAACCTGGTATGACTGCAAATGTTTCAATAATTACTGCAAAACATGAGGATGTTTTATGTGTTCCAAATTTTGCGTTAAAGTTCACTCCTGACATGAATGGTCCAAAATATGAAAATCAAGGAATTTGGCTTCTTGTAAAAAAGGTTTTAAAGCGTTTTGATATTGAAACAGGATTAAGTGATGATTCTTATACAGAGATTATTTCGTCAAATATAAAAGAAGGTGATATGGTTGTGATTGGGCAAAATGGTAAGAAAGATAAGAAAAAATCATCTAATATGAGAATGCGTCCACCAATGATGTAGGAAACTATGGCACTAATTGAAGTTAAAAATTTAATAAAAACATATCAAACTGGCGACGAATGTTTTAATGCTTTGAATGATGTAAGCTTTAGTATTGAACGAGGAGAGTTCGTTGCTATTATGGGTACATCCGGTTCCGGTAAATCAACTTGTATGAATATGCTTGGAACTCTTGATAAACCCACTTCCGGCAAATATATGCTAGATGGAGTTGATGTGTTATCTCTTTCTTCTGATGAACTTTCTGAAATTAGAAATTCAAAACTAGGTTTTGTTTTTCAAGGTTTTAATTTGATATCAAGAACGACAGCTTTGGAAAATGTAGAGTTGCCAATGATTTATAATGGAATTCCGGAAGAAGAACGTCATAAAAGAGCAAGACGTGCTTTAAAAATTGTTGGTTTGGAAAAACGTGAAGACCATTTACCTAATCAGATGTCAGGTGGACAGCAACAAAGAGTTGCGATTGCAAGAGCTATTGTAAACGATGCACCGCTTATTCTTGCAGATGAACCTACCGGTAATTTGGATACTAAAACTAGTATTGATGTAATGAACTTTTTTGTTAATTTGAATGAAAAATATGGAAAAACCGTAGTTCTTGTTACTCACGAACCTGATATAGCTGAATATACAAAGCGTATTATAAGATTTAAAGATGGAAATATAGTTTCTGATTTACCTAAGTCAGAGTGGTTAGCACAAAGGACAAGGGAAACATGATAGATTTTAAATCAACATTGAAAATTGCAGTAAAATCTCTGCAAGTAAATAAAATGAGAAGTATACTAACAAGTTTAGGTATAATTATCGGTGTTAGTGCTGTTATTATAATGCTTGCTATAGGTACCGGTGCTCGTGAACGTGTAGAAAAAAATATGGAATCAATGGGAAGTAATCTTTTGACTATTCGAGGTGCATCTGCTAAAACCGGCGGCGTTCACATGGGAATGGGCTCTGTGCCTACGCTTACTACTAAAGATTCTACTGCTATTACAAAGAATGTTCGGGGTGTTATGGCTGTCGCTCCGGTTTCTTCTGAGACTCAACAACTTGCTTATGGTAATCAGAATTGGTCAACTACTGTATATGGTACTGTTCCAAGCTATTTTTATATTAAAAATTATGAGGTAGATGCAGGTAGAGGCTTTATTCCTGAAGATATTAGAAATGCAGCAAAAGTTGCTGTTTTAGGTACAACCGTTGCTACTGAATTATTCGGTGATGTTGACCCAATAGGTAAAACTATGCGTGTTGGAAATGTTCCTTTTAAAATAGTAGGAACGCTTAAGGCAAAAGGACAATCTGGACCTATGGATCAAGATGATTTAATATTTATACCGTTAACAACTGCTCAAAGAAAAGTTTTTGGCACCGATTTTCCTAATACAGTTAAAATGATTGTAGTAAAATGTATGGATTCAGATGTTGTTGATACGACAGAATCTGAAATTGATGAACTTTTAACTAAACGACATAATATAGGTGTAAATCAAACAAAAGATTTTGAAATTAGGAATTCTGCTGAGTTTCAAGAAAAAATGAAATCTACTGTTCAAACATTTGCGATTCTGCTGGCTTCTATTGCATCCGTATCACTATTGGTCGGCGGTATCGGTATTATGAATATTATGTTAGTATCGGTTACAGAACGAACAAAGGAAATTGGTATCAGGATGGCAATAGGAGCCAGAGCTTGGGATATAAGATGGCAGTTTTTGATAGAATCATTTTTGCTATCAATTATAGGTGGACTTGCAGGTGTATTCTTTGGAGTTACAATATCTCTTTTGGTTAGTGTTATTGTAACTGATATGGCTGTGAAAATTTCTCTATTTTCTGTATTTTTATCTTTAGGCTTCTCTGGACTTGTAGGTGTTGCGTTTGGCTATTATCCTGCATATAAGGCTTCTCTTCTTAATCCTATAGATGCTTTAAGATATGAGTAATCAGATATCAGATAGTATTTCATTAGTACATTCTAGTGCAACATCTGTCACATAATCCATATCTGTTTCTTCTATTATCAATGGTGGATTAAAATAGATTACATCTCCCAGTGGTCTTAAAAGCACTCCTTTTTGAAGAGCTTTTTTATATATTTGGTAGCCCAATCTTAGTTTTGAATCAAAAGCTTCTTTTGTTTCTTTGTTTTTAACTAATTCTATAGCATTGATAAGTCCAATGTTACGTACTTCGCCAACGTTTTTTAAGTTTAAAAACTTGTCTTTAATTATTTTGTTAAAGTATATGGCTCTTTGATTTGCTTTCTCGATAATGTTTTCATCTTTTAATATGTTTAGAACTTCTATTCCTGCTGAGCATCCAAGCGGATTTCCAGAATATGTATGAGAATGCATGAATGCTTTTCCACTTAAATAATCAGCATAAAAAGCATCATATATTTTTTGTGTGGTTACGCATAATGACATAGGCATATATCCACCGGTTAAACCTTTTGAAAGACACATAATATCCGGAGCTACATTTGCCCAATCAAATGCAAACATTTTACCTGTTCTGCCATATCCTGTTGCGATTTCATCCGCAATAAGATGGACGTTATATTTGTCACAAAGTGCTCTTAGCTTTGTAAGATATAGCGGCGGATAAATTTTCATTCCGGCAGAACCTTGTAATAATGGTTCTACGAGCATAGCACAAGTTTCTTCGCCATATTGTTCAAATGTTTTTTCTGCTTTTTCAAAACACTCACAATGACAATTATATCTATTCTTGCCGTATGGACATCTAAAACAATCAGGCCCATCAACTCTAACAACATCCATAAGTATAGGTTTATATATTTCTGAATATAAATCACAAGCTCCAACAGAAAGTGCACCGATTGTTTCTCCGTGATAAGCATCTGATAATGCCATAAATCGTTTTTTATTTGTGCTTCCCGTTTGCTGGTGGTACTGAAAACTCATTTTCATTGCCATTTCTATTGAGGCAGAACCATTATCAGCAAAGTTAAACTTACATAGTCCATTTGGTAATACTTCCATTAACTTCTGGCAAAGTGTTATTGCTGTTTTGTGAGTGAAATTAGCAAAGATTACGTGTTCAAGAGAATCTAACTGCTTTTTGATTGCATTATTTATTCTAGGATTACAATGCCCTAAAAGATTACACCACCAAGAACTTACAACATCTTTATAGCATTTACCGTCTATATCATATAAATTGATTCCCTTTGCTTTTTCTATAACAATGGGCGGAAGCTCTTCATAATCTTTCATTTGAGAGCACGGATGCCATATATATTTCAAATCTTCTTTTTGCCAAGTATTCATAACTAGTCCTCTTTGAATAAATTTTCTAAAAGTTCTTTTTCTATTTTAATATCTTTATCATCTTTTGCTACAGTGGCGGCAACTCTAATGTCTGTCATTTTTTCAATCATATATAGATTATCTTGGTGCATAAAATTATTTTTATCAAAATTGTTTAGTATAATACCCTTTGTTTGTATTCCACAGTTTTTAATAAATTCAATAGATGTTATTACAGAGTTTATTGTCCCAAGACCTCCATCAGCTACCAATAAAACATTCTTATTCATTTGTTTGATAAGGTCTGATAATAAAAACAAATCATTTTTTGAAGGGGTATCCATTAGTGGACAAGTTATACCTCCTGCACCCTCTAATATCATGTAATTATAATTTGTTTTTAATTTATTATAATCTTCGGTAATTTTATTTGGTGAAATATTTATTCCAGCTCTTTTTGCAGCAAGGTGTGGTGAAACAGCTTCTTTAAAACAATATGATAAGCAATCTAAAGGTTTTATATCAAGCTTTGCAGTATCAATTACAAATTTACAATCTTCCGGAATTATATTTCCTTTATCATCTATTATTGCACCGCTTAAAACAGGTTTGTAATATCCGCAGTTAAGTCCATATTCTCTCATTTTTTTTACTAATAAAGCTGAAATATATGTTTTTCCTACATCTGTTCCTGTTGCAGTTATAAATAAGCTTTTTGTCATAATACTACTCCCGTAACTATTATATCACTTGAACAAAAAAAAGAGCCAAACAATTTGTCTGACTCTTTTTTCTTTTAGTTTTTATAGCTTATTCAAAAGAAACCTTTAAGACTTCTTTTGGATTTAGGCTAGAGTTATTTGAGTAGCTAGGAGCTACTAAATATCTAACTTCGTCAACTAATTCATAACCAACTCCAAATACACCGCCAACTACATTTTTAGTAGAGTTCCAAATGTATTTACCGGCAGTTACAAAAGAGTTTCCAACTTTTTTAACGCCAGAAACTGGTTGTAATGATAAAGTATTGCAGAATGCATTTGACCAATCATCACCATATTGTTCAACACTATTAGATGTTAATGAAGCTTCTTGAGCAACAGTTCTGCCAGCAACGCCTAAAATTCTTGCAGATGCTGATACAGGTGCAGCAACTAATCTTGCAATAATATTAGGATTTTTTGTGTTTTCAGCAGTTGCTTCTGATACAATTTCCGGTAATTTTGTTAATTTATCGCCATTAACTATTTCTTTGAATTGAACCTTGATGAAACCAGGATTTTTAACACCAGGTCTAACTACTTCAGATA
>JAMPEO010000074.1 GCA_023665105.1 Candidatus Gastranaerophilales bacterium
AAGAAAAGATGGCTCCGTTTTATGTAAAGATTTAGAACCGTTAATGATATATGGAAAAGAAGAGAAGGCCGCGTTTGAAAGTGCAAATGCAGGCTTTTTTGTTGATAAAAATGGTGTCGTTCGTTCTAAGACTGTTTTCAGTACAAAGAACGGTGTAATTGAGAAAGATAAAGCCGGTAATAATATAGGTTGTGCAGTTCAGGCTGATTTGACACCGATTACTGAAGAGATGAAATTAGCTTCTAAAAAAGAAGAAAATCTAAAAACTTTCATAAATATGGTTCCTGATATTTTATTAGCAGCACCTAGGGCAGCACTAACAATCGCTGTTATACCTCCTCTTTTAGGTATGTTTGGTATTGAAAAGAAAAAGAAACCGGGTGCTGGAGCTCCTGCGCAAGGTCAAGCTCGAGGTCCTAAACTTGATGTAACATCAAAAGCAAATAATACAGTTGCAGCAACATCGGGGGTAAATAATGCAAAAGCAACCTTTGATGCGTTCAAGAAAGGAGGTGTGTAATGTCTATATCTCCAATTACAGCAAATATAGCAAATGCACCTAGCTTTAAAGCTGCTCCAAAGGTCAACCCTAGTTTAATAAGTAAAACTAATGCAGCTGTTACTCAAACTAAAGTTTTGATTGATAAAGGCAAAGAAAATTTACTTGAATATGGTCTTATCAAACCTGTTCTTCAGCCTATTGTAAATTCAAAATTTATGGGTAGTTTAATTGATAAAAGTTCTAACATTGACAGATTACCTTGTCACATGTCAACTGCCGGTTCTTTTGTAACAACTGCTACTTATGCAAACAGAACGCTTAAAACAATGAATAGAACTGATGAAGAAAAGAAACGTGCAAAAGTGTTAGCGTTGAACCAAGTAATGGTTACAGGTGTTTCTACATTAGGTGCATATACATTTAATAAGCAGCTTGATAAATTCAGTAAAAACTTAGGTTACAAGTTCAGAGAAGCAAATCAAGGAAATGCAAATCTATCTAAGAGAATGAAAGGTTTCAACATTGCTAAGCAATTATTAATCTTCTCTATTATGTATAGATATGTTGCACCTGTAATTGTAACTCCTGTTGCAAGTAAAATTGGTAAGTTTGTAGAGCACAGAAAAGAAAGAAAAGCTGCAGAAGCTGCAGCTCTACAAAATGCAACTGTTGCAAATAACGTTAATGTTGTGAATAACAATACTGTTGCAACAAAATAATTTTTAATAATAACCTAATTTATTAAACTAACCGTAAGGTTAGTTTTTTTTTTGCTAATAAAAAGATTTGTAAAAAAAATACATAAAAAAGGTTGAAGATTTGACTTTATTAACATATTTGTCGTAAAATCTTTTATAAGAATACGTATCGATATCGGGAGAATTACATAAGATGAGTGCATCACAGAGCAATATATATAACTTACTAGGCAAGTTGGAAGAAGCCCTTGATAAAGGTTTTCCTCTATTGTCAAGCTACATGGTTGTAGTAAAAAGAGATACTGTTGAAACCTTGTTGGACAATATATACGCATCACTTCCAACAGAAGTTCAAGATGCTCGTGCATTATTAAGAAGAAGAGATGAAATCCAACACGAAGCACAACAAAGAGCTGAGAAAGTTATTAGAGATGCACAAGCAGAAGCTGCGAGATTGCTTAGCGAATCTGATTTGCTTCAAGCTGTTCAAAGAGAGGCTCAAAAAATTAAAGAACAAGTTATTTCTGAATGCGATGCGATGAAAAGAAAAGCTATGGAAGAAGCGGATGCTATCAGAAATCAAGCGAAAGATGAAGTTGTTCGAACTAAAGAAGGTGCTAGTGTTTATGCAGAACAAGTTCTTACTAACTTAGAGCAAAATTTAAACCAATTACAGCAAATCGTAAAAAGCGGACAAGTTCAGTTAGAACGTCAACGCAATGATGCTGTAGGAGTTGGCTACCATGCACAGGATGATATGGGGATGCCTACTAATTATAAAATGAATTAAGAATTAGTAGTTGGATTTATAATTCGGTTAACTTCTGATATTATCAGAAGTTTTCTTTTTTTCTAATATAGTTGGACTATTTTTTTGAATTATGTTCAGGATACCTTTTATTATGTCGTTGAAATATTTGGTTTATTTTGACGAAGAGGTATTAGAATGAGTTTGAATGAAGATTGTTTAATAAATTACTTACAAAAACCTGATGAATTAGCTTATACAACAGAAATTTAGAAGTTAAATAACAAAATTATGGAAAAAGAGTTTATTATAAAACAAGTTTTTAATAAAATAGATTTATCAATAAGTATTAGAAATGAAGGGGCTTAGTTTTGTCTAAAAAAGAAATAACCAAAGAACAAATTTTTAATTATATAGCGTACTTTTTAATATCTGCATCAATACTACTTGCTGTATTTTTATTAGCTAATAATAAAATGATAGCAAATTTCTTTAATGATGCTGAAAATAAATCATTTGATTATCGTCAATCATTACTTGTAAAACACAGACATTTAAAACCTAGCAAAGATATAGTTATTGTTGCTATTGATGATGGTAGTTATGAATATATATTGGATAGATATGGTGAATGGCCTATATCTCGCAGTGTTTATTCAAAGGTTGTAGATAGAATTGAACAAGATTCTCCTAAAGCTGTTATATTTGATTTGATGTTTATTAAATCGTTTAAAACAGATATTAACTCTGATAATATGTTGGCTCATACTTTGAATAAATATAATAATGTTTATACGGCAATAAATTTTGATGACCAATCGGCAGATGTTCGTACCCCAATATTTTTGCCGGAACGTATGTCTGTAAATTTGGAAAATAATTCAAAACGAGTTGATATTGAGAGCAATTTTGGTTTCTCGAATTGTCGTTCTATAATTTCTCAAATTTTAGACTCAAAAACAAAGGTTGGGATGATAAATATTAACCGTTCTGAAGATGGTATTATCAGACAAGTTCCTGTTCTTGCGTATTATAACGGTAAATATTATCCACATCTTACATTGATGGCAGGTAATGATATTTTAAATGATAGTAAACCTGTAGAAAAATATGTTATTGATAAACATGCTAATTTGGTAGTGGGTGATTATAAAGTTCCTTTAACTACTACAGGAGAGGCCGTTTTAAATTGGTATGGTGCATCTATGCGTACTTATCAGAACATACCTTTTCATAAACTTATAAAATCAATAGATGGTGATAAATCTATTGAACGTTATGATTTTAAAGACAAAATTGTTTATATAGGAACAACTGCATCAAGTTTATTTGATACAAAGAGTGTTCCTATTGATAAAATATATCCCGGAGTAGAAATTCATGCTACTTATATGAATAATCTTCTTGATAACTCTTTTATCAAAAAATCTACATCCGGAGCAAATGCAATTATTGTTCTTTTACTTGTTTTGACAGTAACTTTTATTGTATTTAAGTCAACATCTGCAATATTTGCAACAACATCAACATTGCTATTAGCGGCAGCATATTATCTGGCATCATATTATATAATGAGTTTATTCAATGTATGGATAGAAGTTGTTGTTCCGTTGTTTGTTATTTTAGTTACATTTGCAATATCTTATCTTGCAAAATATTTACTAAAATCACGAGATTTTGAATATCAATATAGATTGGCGACTACGGATGGTCTTACAGAGTTGTATAATCACAGATATTTCCAAGATACTCTTAAAAAGCAAATTGATACAGCAAAGCGCTATGAACAAGAATTTTCTTTGATTATTTTAGATATAGACTTTTTTAAAAAGTTTAATGATACTTATGGGCACCAGGTTGGTGATGCTGTATTGAGAACCGTAGCTCAAATATTAAAGAAAAATACTCGTGTTACCGATTATGTATGTAGATATGGCGGGGAAGAGATGAGTATAATATTACCTCAAACTTCTCGTAAAGAAGCTTTGATACATGCACAAAGAATCTGTGATGAAGTTGCAAAAACTCCATTAAAAATATCAAATAATGTTGAATGTAATATAACAATCAGTCTTGGAGTTTCAACATTCCCTCAGGATGGAAATAATTCTCAAAAGATTATTGAATGTGCAGATAAGGCGTTGTATTATGCAAAAGAGCATGGTCGAAATCAAGTTGGCGGCTTAGATAAAGAATAACTAAGGAATAGATAGGGAATAGAATAATGACTGATAAAATAAAAATCATTGGTGGAGGACTGGCTGGCTCAGAGGCTGCTCTTCAGCTTGCAAAAAGAGGTATTGATGTAGAATTATACGAAATGCGTCCTGAAAAAACTACCGGTGCTCATGTCAGTGGTGATTTTGCAGAATTTGTGTGTTCAAATAGTTTAGGTTCTTTTGATGTTACTAATGCAAGCGGATTATTAAAAAAAGAGATGGAAATCTTAGGCGGAGAACTAATAAAGATTGCTTATGATTGTTCTGTTCCCGCAGGGAATGCTCTTGCTATTGATAGAGAATTATTTTCTTCGACAGTAACAAAAAAGATAAGAGAAAATGAACACATAACTGTTATTGAAGGAGAAGTTGAAGAAATTCCTGATGGTAATGTTATTATGGCATCAGGACCGCTTACCAGTGAAAAACTTTCTGAATCAATACAAAAATTTACTAAAGAAGAACATTTACATTTCTTTGATGCGATTGCACCTATTATTGAAAAAGACAGTATAAATTTTGATGTGGCTTTTTATGCTAGTCGTTATGATAAGGGTGAAGCTTCTTATATCAACTGTCCAATGAATAAAGAACAGTATGAGAAGTTTTATAATTATCTTATCAATGCTCCTAGAATTGAACTAAAAGAATTTGAGAAGAAGGCTCAAGTTTTTGAGGGTTGCATGCCTGTAGAGGTTATGGCGTCACGTGGCGTTGATACTTTAAGGTTTGGACCGATGAAACCTGTTGGATTGGTTGATAAGCGTACTAACGAAATCAATTATGCTGTTGTACAGCTTAGACAGGATAATACTGCTAAAACATTATATAATATTGTGGGATTTCAAACGAATTTAAAGTGGGGTGCACAAAAAGAGCTAGTATCTTTAATTCCTGGACTTGAAAATGCGAATATAATGCGTTACGGCGTTATGCATAGAAATACATTTATCAATAGTCCGGAACTTTTGAAACCAACCCTTCAAACCCGTGAGAGAGAAAATTTATTCTTTGCCGGTCAAATAACCGGTACGGAGGGCTATACTGAATCTATAGCAACAGGCATGCTTGCCGGTATAAATATGGCAAAACTTATAAGTGGTGAACCACTTTTTGAACTGCCGACAGAAACCATGCTTGGAGCTTTGACGCATTATATTACATCTCCGGTGCAAAAGCATTTCCAGCCTATAAATTCTAATTGGGCTGTTGTAAAAGAGATGGATATCCCTAAAAAAATACGTAAGAATAAAAAAGAAAAGAATCGAATTTTATCTGAACGAGCTATCTATACGTTGAATAATTTTCTAAATAACTAGTTCTGTTTGCATTTGATTATTATCTTTTTGCCTAAGATTGTAATTTTCTTATGTTTAATATCATCTTTGTAAACATTTTTGATAGAAAATATATCTTCCAGTAGGAATTCTTTTCTTTCAAATTCTTGATAGCTGTTGCTGTTTACGATATTTCTGAAAGAATTGTATTTTATTACTTTTTTTATTTCTTTTATTTGTTCTTTTGTATTAAAAAGGTTAATAAAGTTTCTTATTAAGTAAAAAGCTGCACTTCTTTCTTCATCTGTAAATTTATCTTTGTCTCTATAATCTTTTAATTTTGAAATTATACCTGGTACATATTCTGCAGCGTATGATTTCAAAAAGTATTGAGGATATTTTGAATGGAGAATTGTGTTATGGCATTCACTAAAATTACAAACAATTTCTTTTAATGATTTTATATTAAAGAATCTCGTTTTCGGAATTATTCTGTAACATATTAGTGTTTGGTTGATTATAGTTATTGACTCTGCTTTTGTAAGTCCTCTTATTTTGAAAAGTGTATCTTCAGATGCAGAGGTATGCGAATATTTTATGTTATTTTCTATTAAAAATTCTCTATTATAAATACCTGTCCAATGATACGCACAAAGATAATTTTCATCTAGATTATATAATTTTACATTATATAAGTAAGGTCTATCTTTTAATAATTGTTTAAAATAAGTTCTTTCTTCAAATGTTTCATTATAGAACCATTTATAGCTAAAAAAAGCAATTTTATCCTTACTTGTCGTTATATGATTATAGGCTGTTTCACATGCATCTAACTCGTACCAGTCATCCGAATCTAATAACATGATGTATTCTCCGGTTGCAATTTCTAATCCCTTGTTTCTGGCATATCCGATACCTTTGTTTTCTTCAAAATTTATTATTTTGATTCGGTTATCTTTATTTGCGTATTCATTTAGTATTTGGGAACAGTTATCCGGTGAACAGTCATTGATACATATTATTTCAATATCTTTAAGCGTTTGGTTTATTACGCTATCCAAGCATTCTCTTAGATATTCTTCCACATTGTATATTGGTATTATTACACTAACTTTTGGCATAAAATTTTCTCCTATTATTTAATTAGACTTAATAATATTAGTTAAAATTAAGTACAAAATAATAATAATTAAGTACAACTTAATTGTAAAGGATTTTATTAAGCAATATTTAGTTAAATTTATGTGTTTAATAGCTTATTATTAAATACAGGAGATTTTAATGAATAAAGTATTACTTGGTAGAAGATTAAGAGAGTTAAGAAAAAGAACCGGTATAAATCAAGAAAAGTTAGCCGAATTAATTTCTGTTGAACCTGCTACAATTAGTAATATTGAGAATGGTAAAAATTATCCTTCTATGTCGAATTTAGATTTAATATTAAAGCATTTAGGAGTGTCATTTGTAGAGGCGTTCGATTTTGAGCACAAGGAAAGTGCTGATAATTTAACGGCTCGTATTCATGAACTTGTTGATGCTCATCCTGAACGAGTTGAAGATTTTTATAAAATAATAACAGCATTGGTTAAGTAGTTTTTTGACGAAAATTTACATTTGAATTAAAAAAACATGTAACAAAATGTAACTATATATAGTTATCGGTGACAATATTTTATTGTCACCGGTTTTTCTATAAGTGTAGTGTAATGTGAAAGGAATAATTTGTATGGAAGGTGTATCAAATAATGTAGCTGCAAGACCGGCTTATAAATCAACTAAAAAAGGAACTATTGTAGGTGCCGGTATTGGTGCAGCTGTAGTAGGTCTTGAGGCAACCGCTGCTACTTGTTCAAGATTACCGCTAAAAGATGTAAAAACATTTGCTGATAAGAAAAATTATATTAGGATGATGACTGATGCTTATACAGCTCGAGGCATTGATATGTCTAAGACAACTGTATCGAGAATGTATAAAGCAGGAATGAAGCATATACTTGGGCCAAAAAATATAATTACAATGCTTGGTGTAGGTGCTGCGGTTGGTGCAGGTATTGGTTTAATCAATGATATGATTAAAAATAGAAAAGCTGCTAATGCTGAAGCTTCTGCTGCGGAAACACCAAAAGAAGAAACAAAAAAAGCATAAGAAAATATATAATTTTAACAAAAAAGGAAACTAGTTTTTAGTTTCCTTTTTTTGCATTGTTTAGATATAAAATAAAAGTATTTTTACAAGCTATATTTACTATAAAGAAATATT
>JAMPEO010000075.1 GCA_023665105.1 Candidatus Gastranaerophilales bacterium
CATAAGATTTATGACAATTATTAACAATAAAATCAAAAAACAGCATGAAAATTTTTAAAATCAAGAAATATTTTTAATAAAATAGATTTATTAACAAAAAGAATACTATTATAATTTGCAAAACTCAATAATAATCACACGAACAAGAAATGTAACATTTTATAAACATTCTTTAAAAATTATTGACAGTCCCTTAAAAAAAGTTTATAATCAGATGTATCAGTTGAAGTTTAGTGTGTAATTATTTTATAAATATGTGGGACTCTCTAAAGAAAAGGAGAAAACTATGAAAACTGCGTCAAAAGTAAAAGAAATCAAATCAGGCTTCAATGATGAGTTTGAAAACTATCTCAAAAAACAATGTATCAAAACAACATTCAACGGTTCAGAACTAGAAACTTTTTCTTGGTATAAAAAAGTTCTAGGTTTAGTATAAATCTAACATCATAAATAAATCGCATATTTAATATGCTTATTTAAGGTTTGTAAGATTAACGAACTTTTCGGTTGCTGTGACTGGGGATAAAGAAGAATTTTTCGAATAAATAACAGAAATTCGAGATATATCTGTTCGCATAATTTCGGGTATGTTATTATTTTCTGCGTTATCCTCAACAAAAGCCGTTATATAAATATTCTCGCTAACCCATTTTGCATACTCTAACCCTACCGATTCAAAAGTAGGATTGTTTGGTGTTGAAAATATTGAGTTAAGAACAATATAATCGGCACCATTTTTTATTGCTTCTAAAGTTTCTTGTTTATTACCGACTAATAACCCAATAATAGCATCCTCACCCAGTAGCTTACGTGCAGAATTGACACTTAACTCACCACTACGAAGAAAAACACCATCAGCAGCTGCAAGATAAGCCACATCAACCCTGTTTTCTAAAATAAACATAGCGTCATATTGAGCACATAATTGTTTTAACTTCATTGATAAATCTAACAAACATCCTGCACCAACAGAATCTGATAAACGTATTATATCAACGCCTGCATTCAAAACAGACGCAACAGCATCTAATAATTCATTACTCTTAAATTCAGCAGGGTTAAACTGCATACATAAATTTTTATTATAAAATCTAAGTTGATTATATTTTGAACGGTTTTGCACTAAATTTTAACTCCAAATTAACAATCTATTATAATGCCTATTTGATTATATAACAAAGAGTATTTTATTAAATCATAAAGTTCCATAAACTCATAATGTGGAGTTTTTATGATATGACAAAAGCAAATTATAAAAAAATACCTCAATATTTATTGATAGAAATGGTTCAAAAAGATGATTTCAAAGCCTTAGAAGAGTTACTTCGACGCATACAAAAAGATATATTTGCAATATTTAGCCATCTCTGCCAAAAACGTGAAATTATATCAGACTTAACACAAGAAACATTAGTAAAAATAGCAAAAAATATTGGTAAACTCAAAGAAATAAGCTGTTTTAAAACATGGGCAAATAGGATTGCACTTAATATTTTTTACGACGAAATGCGGAAAAATTCCAAAATAATAGAACAAACAGAAATAGATAATTTGGAAAATTTAAATATAGAAGATACAAAAATACAACCTTTGGAAAAATGTCTAGCGTCAGAGCTAGGCTGTATTATAAAAAACTGCATCTTATCACTGCCAATAAACTCAAGAATAGCAATCGTTCTAAGAGAATTTGAAGGAATGAGTTATGACGATATCGCAAATTTGACGCATACAAACATAGGCACAGTTAAATCAAGAATCTCCAGAGCCAGACTAAAACTCCAAGAAGAATTAAACGATTATATATAGAAAGGTTTTATATATGAAAATAACATGCAGCCAATTTGAAGGATTAATATCTTTTTATCTTAATGATGAGCTAAGCGACAATTTAAAACAAGCTTTTGAAGAGCATTTACACAACTGTCCATCTTGTCACATAAGATTTAATATGCTTAGTTCCATTATAGATGAACTAAAAGATGCATATAATCAAATCATTGTTGAAGATGATATAGATAATATTGCAAGCATAGAATTATTTACAAACATTGAAGAAGATAACGAAGAAAATACACAGCTTTCAGATTTATCAGCATACATAGATAACGAGCTAAACGAAGAATTTAGCGTAAAAATGAGAAGAAATATTATTGCCAAACCAAAACTCAGAAAGAAATTGGAAAAGTTATACAATCTAAGAAAAGTAATGTCCAACGCTGTTGATGAACAAAAAAATAAAATGAAAACAGATTATTCAAAAAATGTTATAAGAACTCTAAACATAAAAGACTCCAGCAATAGCGTATATTTACACTGCGTAATCTTCATCATGTTTGTAATGTTTGCAGTAGGGTTTTCTATATGGGCATTACTAAACTTAATCTAAGAATTTGTTCCACTACAGATTATTTATACCCGATTGTTTATACCAATATGGTAATTGCCTTTCATTTATAAGTTTAATTAAATACATATAAAAGAAAGGAGATTTTGTTATGGAAGAATATAACAATCACAGAAAACATTGCATATTAAGATACTTAGGTATTTTATTAACAACACTATTAGGTTCATTTTTAGCATTTTATTTTGCAGTAGACAGAACTATCGACAAATTTACAAGCCCTTATCACATGATGCATCGTATGGACAGAATGATGATGAAAGAAAACAAAGAATTTAACAAACTCGAAGGTGAATACTTAGGATTACCTAAAGAATTTAAACACAACAAACATTTTCAACACAACGTTATTGATATGATTCGCACACCTGATTCATATAAATTCGTTGTAGATTTAAAACCCTTTCGAGGAAATGAAAACGCTGTCAACGTAACAACAAAAGGTTCTGAAATCACAATCAGCGGAGCATCTACTGCAAATATCAAAAATGAAGAATATTTTACACAAATCACACAAACATATCTATTAGACAATGATGCTCAATTAAACAAAATGTCTAAGAAAAAAGTCAATGATAAATATATTATCACTATTCCTATAGAAGACTAAGAGTCTCAACAAGCTTTACTCTATCCATTAAATTAAAGCAAATCTAAATCACCTTTGTTCCATCAGAGGTGATTTCTTTATTATTTTGTTAAACGTTTAAGTTTTAATTTTATAAGTTTATTTAACAAGCATTGAGGCAGTTTAGATATTATAGAAGTGAAAACTGCATCATTTCCCACACAGTATGATGGTTTTGGATTATCCATCTTATCTATTTTCACAATTTTTTCTACAACTTTTGAAACTGACAAACCGTGTAACTCATTTTTTAAAGCATTCTTTTTTAAATAAGCGGTTTCTTTATCATAATTTGTGCAATTTTCAATAGTTTCAGTATTTTCTTCTATTGATTTAGACCATAAAGGAGTTGCTATTGCACCAGGTTTTACAGATACAACCTTAATGTTTTGTTTTGTCTCTAAACTCAAACAATTAAATAAAATATCCAAAGCTCGTTTTGATGAACAATACGGAGAAATAAACGGAAAAATACCATAACTTGCCATTGAACTAATATTTATTATTTTTCCATCATCTAATATAGATAACAAACCTTGTGTTAATTCAATATGACCGAAAACATTAGTATCAAATTGTCTTCTGAGTTCTGAAACAGGAATAGTATCTATCGCACCAGCTACAACACAACCAGCAACATTTATCAATGTATCAATATTCTTAGCCTTTGACTTTATAAAATCAACTGCAGAAGAAATAGTTTCCGGCTTCGCATAATCAACATAAAAAGGAATAATATTTGACGAAAGCTTTTCCAAATCAGCCTTTTTTGATTCGTTTCTATAACCGGCAAATACTATGTTATCCTTTGAAAAATATTCTGTTAGTGCCTTACCTATACCGGAAGTTGCACCTGTTATTATATAAGTTTTCATAAAAGTAATTGTATCATAAATCTATCTGGTTCATAATTTCTTACTTAACAAATATTCGTAATTCTTGACAGCGTATAAGTGTAAAGGTTACAATAATAACTATGTGTAGGATTGGGGCAATTAAATCAAAAAATAATATTCATCCTTCAGAAGCATTAAAACTTATGCGTTCGCAACAAGAAGGACACGATGATTCAGGTTTTGCTTTTGTAATGCAAGACTTGGGAGGAATTTTTGAAGCATATAAAGATATGCCGATACTTTCTATGGCAGCAACAGTTGAAGGCACAAGACTTGCTGAAGACATTTTACACGATATTGGATTTAAACGAGTTTTACAATGGTCACCAGATGTACAACACATCAAAGGCTTAAAAATAACTCCAATGCCAAACTATATATTCGAAGTTCTAATGTTCCCTAAAAGTCATAAATATGCTACAAAAGAAGAAAAAGAAGAACTTCTTATTGACACAAGTATCAAATTAAGAAAAGCATTAGAAGAAAATAATGCAGGTTATATATATTCTTTTTGGCCGGACGTATTAACCCTTAAAGAAATAGGCAGCCCGAAAGATATTGGAACATATTTTAATTTATGGAACGATGATAGTGAACTTTGTTCAAAAATCATAACTGCACAATGTAGACAAAACACAAATTACGGTATTGTTCGTTATGCAGCTCATCCGTTCTTCCTTGAAGGATATACCGTTCTCGCTAATGGAGAAAATACATTCTACGAAAAAAATAAGCTATATCAACAGGGTTTATATAAAGGATACATTGGGTTTGAATCTGATTCTCAATGCTTCCTCTATTCTTTACACTATGTAAATAAAATTCTAAAATGGCCTTTAGAATATTTTATGCATACAATCAACCCTCTTTCATATAATGAAATTATAAAACGCAAACCTTCAGAAAGAGAAATTCTGTTAAGAATAAAAGCATCATTAGAACATCTTGAAACTAACGGACCAAATACAGTACTAGGTGTTTTACCAAATGGAAATTTGATATGTGTATGTGATCCTAAAAAACTTAGACCGGTTGTTGTTGGTAAAGATAATAATACCGTAATAATGACTTCTGAAGTTGCAGGTATAAATGATTTATTACCAAACAGAGATACAAACAAGGATATTTATCCTAAAGAACGAGAAATGGTAGTTATAAATAATGATTTAACGGTGGAAAGATGGCAGCAGTAACAGTAAATGAATTACATAAAGACGATTTACCTTGGCTTATTGAATATGATGAGTCAAAATGTATTCAATGCGGAAAATGTTTGGCATCTTGCTCTTTTGGTGCAATAAAAGCCGAAATTGAAAAACGTAAAAAATCAGGTTCACTAACAGAAAAAAATAAACTTGAAAATGTTATCGTTATAAAACAAGTAGTTTCATTTAAAAACCATTGTCGTGGCTGCGGAATGTGTGAAAGAATATGCCCAAACGGAGCGATTAAACCCGTAAGAAATACTGACGACAGATATTCTATTAGATATCGTGCATCAGAAGCAGATTCCGTAAAAAAAGGTGGACGTTCAAACCTTAACACAGAAGGTAGAACACTTGATAAAATTAAGATTGGTCGTATCTCACAAATGACTGACCCATCGCTTGATGCTGTAAGACATACATTTGAACTAAAAACACCATTTGGTCGTGTATTGTCTGCTGATAAACTCAATTTAGAAATTGTTAACGGCAAAATGGCAGAAACAAAACCATTACCACCAAACAGATGGATATACCCTATAATAATGGGAGATATGTCTATTGGTGCAGTATCATGGAGAATGTGGGAAGCTATGGCTATAGCTACAGCATATCTTAACGAAGTAATGGGCATTCCAATAAGAATGTGTACCGGTGAAGGCGGAATTCCATCACGTTTATTAAAATCAAAATATGTAAAATATATGATATTACAAATTGCATCCGGACATTTCGGATGGAACCGCATTATAGACGCTATGCCTGATATGGTAGAAGATCCGGCAGGTATCTTGATTAAAATCGGACAAGGTGCTAAACCGGGTGACGGTGGTATGCTTATGGCAAACAAAGTTGCTAAATACGTTCAAGAAATCAGAGGTGTACCAAAAGCAGACTTATTAAGCCCGCCTACACATCAAGGTTTGTATTCAATCGAAGAAAGCGTTCAAAAGATGTTCTTATCAATGAATGCCGCATTCAATTTCAAAGTTCCTGTCGCTATAAAAGTTGCAGCATCTGTTACAAGTGTTTCTGTATATAACAACCTGCTTAGAGACCCATATAATATTGTTGGCGGTTTCTTTGTTGACGGACTTGCAGCAGGAACAGGTGCTGCTCATGAGATTTCATTAAATCATACAGGACATCCAATAACATCAAAATTAAGAGATTGCTATAAAGCTGCAATCCAACAAGGTAGACAAGGTGAAATACCGATTTTTGCCGGCGGGGGACTCGGTCAAACAGGAAGCTTTGCTGCTGATGCGTTCAAACTTATTTGCTTAGGTGCAAATGGCGTATTTTCAGGCAGATTGCTATTACAAATTGCAGGATGTGTTGGTAACGATACAGAAAGATGTAATGCTTGCAACACAGGATTATGTCCTGCCGGTATTGCAAGCCAAGATGTATGTCTTACAAAACGCTTAGATATAGACAAAGTTGCTCAAAATCTTGTTAATTACATTCTTGCAACTGACCTAGAGTTAAGAAAATTGATGGCAGCAACTGGTTGTTATGCATTACCGGTAGGACGTTCTGATGCTCTTATTACAGTTGATAAAAATGTAGCAGATAGACTTGATATACAATATGTTTGTTAGGAAATTATGAAAACAGCAAAAATAAATACACTTGAAAATAATGAAAGAATGTCAACACAAAACCTTCTACAGCTGATAGAATCAAAAATTGAAGAAGGTTATACAGATTTTGAAATCAAAGCATGCGGACAACACGACATAGGTGGTTCTTCATGGGCAAAAGATAAAAACAAAAATCTTACATTTAGAATTACCAATCCTGGACAACGTGTTGGAGCAATGGCACGCAAAGGAACCAGTATTTATGTAGATGGTTCTGTGCCAGCAGATGTTGGTTGGTTAAATTCAGGTGCAGAAATAATAGTAAATGGTGACTGCGGCGACACAGCTGCACATTGTGCAGCCAGTGGTAAAATATATGTTTCAGGTCGTGTAGGCACACGTTCCGGTGCTCTAATGAAATATGATCCTAAGTTTGAAGCCCCACAATTTTGGGTGCTAAAAAATACAGGCTCATTTAGTTTTGAATTTATGGGCGGCGGCATAGCTGTTGTTTGCGGCTATGGATGCACCGGAATGAAATCAGTTCTTGGAAACCGTTCCTGTGTCGGTATGGTTGGCGGAACTATTTATTGTAGAGGACCAATTCAAGGCATTGCAGACTGTGTATCAATCACAGAGTTGAACAATGAAGATAAAGAATTCCTAACCAACGGAATGAAAGAGTTTTTATCAGCCATCGACAAAAAAGGTTTAAGCGATACACTGCTCGATTTTACAGAATGGCACAAAATCATCCCAATATCTCCAGATGAGAAATCAAAAAAAATAACGGTTAAAGATTTTAGAGCTTCTGAATGGATTGAAGGCGGTATATTCGGTGATTTTATTGAAGATGATTATAAAGTATACGAACTGGCTTCTACAGGTAACGGCAGGTTAAAACAACCTGTTTGGGATTCTGACTCTTGTGTAGATTGTGGTTTGTGCATCAATAATTGTCCTTGTAATGCTATTACAAAA
>JAMPEO010000076.1 GCA_023665105.1 Candidatus Gastranaerophilales bacterium
TAACAAGGCTTTGGCAGTATCAAAAGAACTCGATAATAATGCAATAATAATTGGAGCTGATACAGTTGTTGTACTAAATAATCAAATATTAACAAAGCCTGAAAGTCACGAAGATGCTATAAATGACTTAAAAGCACTGAGCAATATTGAACACAATGTAGTAACAAGTATATGTATTATTAATAAATATACAAATACTACAAAAATTGAATCAGTAACAACAAAAGTCCACTTTTCAGAACTTACAGAAGATATGATAAACAATTATGTAGACACTTGCAAACCTTACGACAAAGCCGGTGCCTACGGAATACAAGAACTTCCACCGAATTTCTTAAAATATATCGATGGAAGTCTTGAAAATGTAATTGGTCTTTGTACAAAGACAGTTCTATCAATGCTTAAAGACTAAGCTTCTTCAGGAGGATTAAATCCTAGAGAAATACGTTTGTCCTGAGGATTAAACTTCAAGATACAAACTTTAATTTTAGCTCCTGCCTCAAGAATAACATTGTTAGTGTTTTGATATTCAATCAACTCGTTGTGAGGAAGTAAAGCTTCAACACCATCATATATTTCTACAAAGGCACCGAAAGGTTTAATTCTTGTAATAAGCCCTTCACGGAAGTCACCTTCTTTGATTTCTTTTGAAGCTGCTTCCCAAGGGTCAGGAGTAATTGACTTCAAACTCAATGTAATACGTTGTTTGCCGGCATCAACATCAAATACACCAACTTCAATCTCTTCACCAATTTTCAATAAATCGGTAGGATGCTCAACCCATTTCCAAGAGATTTGAGAAAGCGGAAGTAAACAGTCAAAACCGCCAATATCAATGAATGCACCAAAGTCAGTAACCCTGACAACACGTCCTTTAATAACTTGTCCGACTTCAATCTGGCTAAAGATTTCTTCTTTTGCATTCTCAATAGAATCGCTATAAATCTTTTTGTTAGAAAGAACAAAATTATTGTGTTCTTCATCTAATGAAATAATCTTAACTTCTATTTTGTCACCAACAGCATATTCTGTAGTTCTGTCTTGAATTTGGCTTGATGGAATAAACCCTCTTACACCAATAATATCAACTAACAAACCGCCACGTACGACTTGTACAATTTCACCCTTAATAATTTCATTAGCTTCTTTAAGTTTTTTAAGTTCTTGCCAAGCATAGAATAAATCAACTTTCTTTCTTGATAGTAAAAATTTTCCGTTATCATCGACATCAGAGATAATAAGAAACTCATATTCTTTACCTTTTTCAAGTGCTGCCTCAACCTTTTTACCATCTGTAGATGCTTCTTTTTCAGGTACAACTGCTGCGGCTTTACCACCAATATCAACAATAGCTCCTTCAGAATCATAACCGCAAACAGTTCCTTTTACTAAATCACCTCTTTTAAAAGCATAATCATACTGATTCAAAAGTGATTCAAAATCTTCATCGTTCATAATGCTACCCATTAGTATATGCTCCTTTACAGTAATGCAGAATAATATAAACTAATTATAGCATGACTTTCCCATTTTGACTAGCCCCATGCCTATTGAAATGACGCATAACCGCTGTACGACTCAATTTCGTCTATTTGGTCGGTTATTATTTTACTTATTATCGTTATAATAGCGATATGAATACGTTAACAATCCGAGAAAAACTAGAAAACAAAGAATTAAAAACACTAAAAGATAATGCGGCAAAAAGCAAATTCGCAAAACGAAAGACAGAAGAAACACCATCTGATATCCGCACAGAATATCAAAGAGATAGAGATAGGATTCTTCATTCTAAATCTTTCAGGAGATTGAAACACAAAACTCAAGTGTTTTTATCACCATTCGACGATCATTTCAGAACACGTTTAACGCACACTCTTGAAGTTTCTCAAATTGCACGAACAATGGCAAGAGCACTTGAACTAAATGAAGACTTAGTTGAAGCAATTTCGCTTGGACACGATCTTGGGCATACACCATTCGGGCACTGCGGCGAATCTGTTTTAAATGAATTGGTATCGACAGGATTTCACCACAATATCCAAAGCGTGAGAGTTGTAGAAGAGTTGGAAAAGATGAATCTTTGTCAAGAAACTATAGACGGGATTATGACACACACTTGGGGATTCAAACCCAAAACGGCAGAAGCACAAATTGTTCAATACGCAGATAAGATTGCGTATATAAACCACGATATAGAAGATTCAATTAGAGCAGGAATTATTACAGAAGATGATTTGCCGGAAGAATGCAAACGATATTTTTCTTCAAAGCCATCAAAACGATTATCAAAAATGATAATGGCAGTAATAAATAACTCTCTTGATAAAGATACAGTATCTATGGACAAAGAATGTTGGGAATACACAACAGTCTTAAGAAAATGGATGTTTGATAATATTTATATAGACTCGCCTGCAAAAGCAGAAGAAAACAAAGCAAGACATATTGTAAAATCACTATTTGAATACTATTTTGAGTATTCAAAACAATATTGTAACGATGATAAAATCATAGAAAGAATAGTTACTGATTATATTTCAGGAATGACTGACCAATATGCAATAGAAAAATATAAAGAAAAATTTATACCTAAACCATTAAATAGTAAAACAAAGGATGAAAGTTTTTTAAAAGTGTTGTATTCTATTGATAACTAGAAATCAAAAGGAGAAACTATGACAAACGGGCAAGAGGAAATAATAAGATTCAGAACATCCGGAACATGTTCACAAATGATTGGTGTTTCAATAACTGATAACAGAATCAATGCTGTAGAGTTTTTAGGCGGATGTCAGGGAAATTTGGCAGGTATAAGCAACCTTGTTAAAGGTATGACAATCGATGAGGTCATTGAACGACTTCAAGGCATAACTTGCGGCAACAAAGGTACAAGCTGCCCTGATCAGCTTGCAAAATGCCTTATTGAATACAAAAACCGTTCAGCAGTAACAAAATAATGCACATATATAGATTGCACTAATATGTATACTGCTTTAATTTTAGACCCTGAAATAAATTCAGGGTGACAGTATGGTTGAGTTTTCCGTTGTACGAAGTACAACATAGTCCTCCGAAAATATTTGCGAAACTCGTTGCTGAACTTGCGGATTTTGCGTAGAGTGACGGCACGATTTTATTGTCATTCTGAACTGCGGATTTGCGGTAGGGCGACGGCGAAGCCTAGCCCGTGAGTAGGAGGAAAACCACGCTTTTCCGACAACCCGCATAATCCAAGACAGTTTCAGAATCTATTTCATATACGTTCAGAATACAGACCCTGAAATGAATTCCACTTTTCTCCCCAATAATTATACTAATATTTTGTCAGCATATTTTTGTTTAATATTTTTGTACACATAAAATGTCATTTCACAGTCTTTCAAACCTCTGTGGTGACCTTTGGAATCTATATCAAAATATTCAGCAAGCGATGAAAGCTTGTGACTGACAACATCTGTACAAAACCGTCTTGATAATACCATAGTATCAAAGGAGTTATTGGTAAATTTTCGTTTAAAATGCTTTTGTAGGTTTTGAGAAATAAATCTTATGTCAAACTTGACATTGTGACCTAAAACAACATCAGTACCAATAAAATCAATATATTCAGGTAAAACATCTGTTATAGGTGACGCTGTTTCAACTATTTCGTTAGTAATACCGGTCAGATTCTGAACAAAGCTATTTATAGGTTCAGATGGTTTAACCAGTTTTGTAAAGGTACCGACAATCTCGTCATTTCTAACCTTTATAGCAGATAGTTCTATAATAGAATTTTTGTATGGCGACAGCCCTGTTGTTTCAAGGTCAATTATAGTGAAATCTGTTGGATAATCTTTGTTTAGTTGCATACACACCTTCCGATAATAATATAGCATAGAAGTATTTAATAGGGAATAGATGTTAGTAAACAGTCATGCTGAACTGCGGATTTTGCGTAAAGTGACCGTACGATTTTATTGTCATTCTGAACTTGGTTCAGAATCTATGTTTATTTGTACGATTGTGTTTCAGTTGTACGAAGTACAACACAGTCCTCAAAACAGAAGCAAATAAGTCAGGCAATGCCTGACTTATTTGCTTCTGTTTATTATATTTTTACAATTAGTATAATCTATTGTTGTTGTACCTCTAATTTAGGACACACTTGCCATTTAATACCGCTCTTTAATTGATTCCAATCATAGTATTTATTTCCACTTTTAACAGCTTTTACTTCTTGTCCTGATAATAAATCAGTAATTGTTTCTACTGTACAACCTTTAAATTGTATCATCACAAGGTTACTCTCAGTGTTAATAATTTGGTTATTTGTATTCAAATATGTTTCATCAGCTGATAAATCAGGCATTGTAGATGAGAGCAATGATATTGTAGGAGTTGTTACAGGAGTTGCCGGTGTAGAAGCAGGTGCTGCTGGTTGTGATTGTAGTTTTACAAATTTTTCTAAATTATACCAAGTACCATTTGCGTTTACTTGCATTGCACCACCTTCAGTCATGCGAACGGTTAATTCACGGCCATCTGATGCTCTTAATTTAGTAACATTATAATCTCCGACAGAAACATGTTCATTAGAACCATCCATATTCGTTCTTATACTAAATCTATCATAGTTTAAATTATCACCGTCTGCTTCTATAAATTTCCAATCACCTGCATAAAATCCATTTCTAATTTTCAAATGAGCATCACCAGAAAATACACCATGAGATTGTTCTATTGAAGCAACATTATTGTTATGACCATCACCCCAGAAATCAATACTATATAAATCTAAATGATCGGCAGCAACCTGTGATAAAGTAGCATTAGTTATCTGATTTGGATCTCCAGATTTTTTACTAGCTGTTCTAGCAATTACATTACCATCAATATCTTTCATTTCAGGCATAGCTTGAACACTAGCAGCTACATCTGCAGCCATTGCAGCACTAAATTCACCTTTAGTTTTCTCATATTGTGTTGATAGACTGCTTACCTTTCTTGTCATTTTATTATCAAAATTTGAGAAACTAATTTTAACTGTTTGACCATTGGTTAATGTAGCATAACCACCATCAGTTATATATTTTACATGTGCACCGGATGGACAATTATCCATAACATCTTCTAGTTTATCCATTTTATCAGTTATTGGATTATAAACATAATGTTGTTGCCAATCATTAGCACCTGCATCATCTTGGTGATTTACATGTGCACCACCCGAATTAGTTGTGTTATAGAAGTTCGCACAATATACTTTATGGTTAGCAGTAGCATAAGTTTGTCTTACACCACCTTTACCTGATTCAAGACTTCTTGCCAATTCTTGAGCTCTTGCAGGTGCATTAGCAATACGAGTATTTATTGCGTTTAATTCGCGTTGTAAACGAAGTTTTTCTTGGTATTGAGCATATAATTTTTTCTGTTGTTTAGCATCAACAACAGCTTTTTCTGTATTGATACCACGTAGATTAGCTACACTATCAGGAATTGTAATATTTCCACCAACTGAAACATGTTTGTTTGCACCACCATTTTTTTGAACAATAGCGTTATATTCAGGAGTTCCTTTTGCAAAACCTAAACGAATAGCAGCTTCACCAACAGTTTCCATTCTTGTACCGGTAAATTTAGCATTCGCAAGAATATTACCAGAGCTATCAGTTGCTAATGTAATAGTTTTAGCATCAACTGTAAATGTAGCAGTCTTATTTGACTTATCAAATTTTACAGTTCTTTGAACTTTATCATTGTTATCATCTAGTAATTCTACGGTTCTTACAGTTGGCTTTGTAGCTGGTTCTGTAGTTGTTCTTGTGTGGTCAGCTTTGTTTGTAGCAACTCTTTTTGAAATATTGCTATCGGCACCGGAAACGTCACCTGTTTCAGCATTATAATTAACAAATGTTTCTTCTGTAGTAATATCACCTTGTGTGATAGTTTGTGATTTTGTACTATAGTTTATTTTGGTAGTCTTAATATTTGCAGCACCTTCTTTGCCTTCAACTATAGTTCTGTTTGTCAAAGCACCTGAAGTATTGTAATTTGTTGTAGTTGTTACAGGACGTTCAGCATTACTATTATTAACAACTACTTCTTTAGCTTTTGTTTTACCATTAGGTTGGAAGTTTGTTGTAGTAATTGTCTTATTTTTATTATCTTCAACTATTGTAGAAGCAATAGTTGTACCATTCTCACGGAAATTTGTTGTTGTAACGGTGTCACTTGCAGAATCATTCACAACTGTTTGTTCAAGAGTATTTCCATCCGCTCTATATTTAGTTGTTGTTTCTTTTGTATCAACAGTATATTCTTTTTCGCCAACTTTTACTTTTCCGTCTACAACATCGTATTCAGTTTCACCAACTTTTACTTTGCCATTTTCGACCGGATAAGTAGTACCATCAATAGTAACAGTAGTTTTTGATTCAACTGCTTGGTTTCTAACACCTTTATCAAAAGTAGTGGTTGTATCACCATCTTCTTGTTTAGTTAGTTTGCCGTCTTTGTATTCGTATTTAACACCATCAGCGTCAGATACAGTGTTATCTTCGTTGATTTTATATTCTTTACCGCCAATTTTTACGGTATTAACTTGACCATCAGTTTGACCCCATTCAGTTATTTCTTGGTTATCATTAGCATTATCTTCTACAACACCTGTGAATGCAGCCATGATTTTCTTCATATCACCATAGCCAAGATTTTGGATGAATGAAAAATTTCCTGTTTTGTTATTTTTCTTGAAGTTTCTTAAATCACCACGACCCAAGTTAGTGTCATCAGCTTTGCCTTTTTTGCCGCCTGCGATTTCTTTAAAAAATGACATCAATGCAACTTGTTCTGTTTGGTCAAGAACTTGTTCTTGCTTACCATTAACTTCTTCAGTAGTTTGGTTTGTGTTAAAAGTATCAAATAATGATTTTACTTTATCATCTTTTACTTTTCCGTTAAGTTTTGCTTGTAACTCATCTAGGGTAATACCACCACTCTGCACATTTTTACCGATTTCGAAGCCCATCTCTCGTCACTTTCTTTTTTTAATCTTACTATGTATATATAAAGTTTTTTTCAAGCTCCTAATTTCACCCCCCCCCCGAAATTTTACAAAACTTAACATGTGGTGTATTTTTGTTTTGTCAATCCGCAGAGGGATGTTTGGCAACCATTTGCCTCACATAATTCCAGCACATATTCCACATACATTCAGAATTACAGACCCTGAAACGAGTTCAGGGTGACAGTACGGTTTTATTGTCATTCTGAACTTGGTTCAGAATCTATGTTTATTTGTACGATTGTATTTCAGTTGTACGGAGTACAACATAGTCCTCCGAAAATGTTTGCGAAACTCATTGCTGAACCTGTCCGAGTGAATTTACTAACATAAACAAATATAGTAAATTCACGAGTTGTGAAGCTCGTTGTTGAGCAACTATATTTTTCGTGAGGGCTTTAGCGTGCTTTTTCTTTCTTTGGTTCCATTTCTGCTTGGTTGTCGACGCTAAACGTGCCTACGGTCTTTGCTTCGCAAAGCACCTTCGCACTCTGTCGACAATCCGCTTCTTTTTGCGTCGCAATTAAAAAGAAAGAAATGAACAAAA
>JAMPEO010000077.1 GCA_023665105.1 Candidatus Gastranaerophilales bacterium
TTCGCCTTCTGCGTCAATCACATACCATTTTCTTTCTACTTCGAGAGGTTTTGCTGAATATGTTTTGTTCATGCTTTATTCTCCGTATAAATTTTCGTATATTACTTTCATCAATGTAAGCCCATAAGGACTTACTGTTCGACCAGCCTTCCGACGGTCTTTTGCCTCAAGCACATTCTTCATATACTCAGGCTCTAAATTGTGCCCCTCAATCTCTAACAAAGTTCCAACAATAGTTCTTACCATATTATAAAGGAATCTATTACCTTCAATATCAATAACAACCCTGTCACCTTGTCTTTCGACATCAGCACGGTATAAAATACAGACTCTGCTCGGGTTAAGCGTTCCGGAACTCTTAAAACTTGAAAAGTCATGTTCACCAAGCAAATAGCTCAATGATTTTCGCATTCTTTCAATATCAGTAGGATATTTTACTCTCATTAAATCACCGTCAAACGCCTGTTTATACATGCGATTAACAAACTCGAAACGATAATGTCTGCGAATTGCTGATTTTTGAGAATGAAAGTTTGCGGAAACTTCTTTCAAATCCGAAATTGAAATATCGTCAGGAAGTATTTCATTTACGTGATAGATAAGATTTGAAGCAACAATTTCTTTATCGGTATCAAAATGAACGACCTGTCCTAACGAATTCACACCTCTATCAGTTCTTCCGGAAAAGACTGTTTTTATAGGTCTTTTTATATTGTGGTCGGTTTCCCGACCACCAATTATAAATGTACAAAGTGCTTTTTCAAGTTCGCCCTGTATTGTTGGAGTTGTAATTTCCTCGCCATTTTCGAATTGAATTTGGCTACCGGCATAATTTTTTCCAACATACTGAACCTGAAAGGCATATCTCATCAATTATACCAACTGAATCAATGCCATTTCAGTAGCATCACCACGTCTAGGAGGCAATCTAAATATTCTAGTATATCCACCTTTACGTTCTGAATATTGCTTACTGATTACACAGAATAACTTTCTCAAAACTGTTTGAGAAACCAACTTTTTACCTTCTTCAAGTTTTTCAAAAACTTCAGAAGTTTCTAAGTCGATATATTTTCCTGTTTCTTTATCAAAGATGAACTTAGCAGCTTGTCTTCTTGAGTTCAAGTCACCTTTTTTAGCCAAAGTGATAATACCTTCTGCGTATGGTCTTAGAGCTTTTGCTCTAGACATAGTAGTTTTGATTTCACCATGAACAAAAAGTTCGGTAGCCAATGAACGCAACAAGGCTTTTCTTTGGTCTTGTGCTTTGCTAAGCGTATGTTTTTTACATTGGTGTCTCATTTTTTTGTTTCCTTATAATTTACTATTTGTATTTCTTTAACTATTCACCGATAAGAACACCGTCTTCATCCATTTCAGGATTTGGAGCAAGGTCTAATCCGTGTTCGTGTAATTTTTCGATTACTTCGTCAGCAGACTTTTTACCGAAGTTCTTAATAATTAACAAATCGTGTTCTGATTTTTTCAATAATTCTGCCATTGAATTGATACTAGCTCTTTTCAAGCAGTTGTATGCTCTAACAGACAATTCCAATTCTTCGATAGAAATTGAAGGTTCTTCTTCAGCAATTTCATCAACCATATCGTCAATGATAATATCAGAAGAAGTTTTTTCATAAGATGTAAGAATTGGAGCTTGACCTGATATTGAAGCGATTTGTACAAAATGTTCAATTAATAAGTTAGCCGCTTGAGTCAAAGCAGTTGTTACATCAACAGTACCATTTGACCATATTTCAAGAGTTAACTTATCGAAATCAATAGAACCGCCAACACGAGTATTTTCAACATCGTATTTTACACGTTTGATAGGCATGAATGTAGCATCGATTGGTAATAAATCAACTGCAACACCTTCTTTGTTACGAGGAACATCATTAGGTACATAACCTTTGCCTGTTTCAACGGTGATTTCAGCGTGGAAGCTGCCACCATCAGCAATAGTACAAATTAACCAGTCAGGGTTAACAATTTTAACACCTGCAGGAAGTTGAATATCACTTGCCAAAACAGGACCAGGTACATCAATATCAATTCTTAATGTTTGAGGTTCTTTAGATTCAGTTTTAATAGCTAAACCTTTTAAATTTAACAATACGTCAACAACATCTTCTAATACACCAGGAATAGCTGTGTATTCATGAGTGATACCTTCGATTCTTGCTGATGTAACTGCTGTACCTTCAAGACTTGATAACAATACTCTTCTTAAAGAGTTACCTATTGTGATACCAAAGCCTCTTTCTAACGGGCTGATAACAAATTTACCATATTGTGAGCCATCAGAACTTGTGGCAGTATTAACAGTTTTAATTTCTAATTCCATTATAATTTTCTCCTATCAGATTCTATTTAGAATAATACTCAATTACTAATTGTTCCTTGAAGTCAGGATCTAATTCTTCTCTTGAAGGAACTCTGTCAAAAGTAATTGTTAAAGCATCTTTATCAACAGTAACCCATGCTGGAGCACAAGATAAGTCAATAATAGACATTACATTCTTCAAGTAATCTGAACTTTTAGCTTTAACAGAAACAACATCACCAGCTTTTAATAAGTAAGATGGGATATCAACTTTTCTGCCGTTTACAAGAACGTGACCGTGATTAACGATTTGTCTTGATTGTTTACGAGTAACACCAAAACCAGCTCTGTATAATACGTTGTCTAGTCTTGATTCTAAAATTTGTAACAAAATAGTACCTGTAACACCTTTTCTACGTGCTGATTCATAATAGTATTTTGCAAATTGTTTTTCACTTACTAAATAAGTCATTCTGATTTTTTGTTTTTCTCTTAAGTGAATTGCATATTCAGAAAGTTTTTTTCTTACTGCACCGTGCTGACCTGAAGCACTTTGTCTCATTGAAGAAGTCAACTTTCTATTAGATAAGTCTTTTACTCCTTTGTTACGGAATAATTTATTTGTAGGTCCTGTATATCTTGCCATACAGTTAATTCTCCTTTTTGTCTTGTGGTGAGGCTCCTATGACCTTTTCAGGCTCTCACCTATTGTAATACTTTTCAGTGATCAAGTGATCAAGTGATTAAGTGATCAAGATTCTTTATACTGTCATTCTGAACTTGTTTCAGAATCTTTAAACACTACACTGATTACTATTACACTCTTCTTTTCTTAGGTGGACGACATCCATTATGAGGAATAGGTGTAACGTCCTTGATTAAAGTAATTTCAAGTCCTGCAGCTTGAATAGCTCTGATAGCTGTTTCACGACCTGAACCAGGTCCCTTGATATAAACTTCAACTTTTTTCATACCTTGATCAATAGATTTTTTAGCAACTTGTTCTGCTGCTGATTGTGCTGCAAACGGAGTACCCTTTCTTGCACCTTTAAAACCTGTTGCACCTGCAGTTGCCCAAGCAATAGCATTACCTTGAGTATCTGTTGATGTAACAATAGTGTTATTAAAAGTAGATTGGATATGTACTACACCTTGCAATACATTCTTCTTTTCTTTTTTCTTTGTTCTTTGTGGTCTTGCCATTTTTTTATTCCTTTATGTTTTGTTATTCATATTTTTTTAGTTAGTAACAAGTTTTCCAAATTATTGCTTCACGCTCCACTGTGTTCATTATGTTTACTCTGTAAACTGTCATTCACAAGTTCCGCGTTACTTCGAGTTAGGCTCATTGCATTCGCCGTCACTCTACGCAAAATTTGTTATTTCTTCTTAGAAACTGGACCTGATTTTTTACCACGTCTTGTTCTTGCATTAGTCTTAGTTCTTTGACCTCTGCAAGGTAAGTTTCTTTTATGACGCATACCTCTGAATGAGTTAATTTCTTGTAAACGTTTGATGTTCATAGAAATTTCTCTTCTAAGGTCACCTTCAATGTGGTAATTAGAAAGTTCGTTTCTTAATAGTTTAATATCTTCATCAGTTAAATCATCTGTTCTTAAGTCAGGTGAAATTCCTGTTGCTTCTAATATTTTTTTACTTCTAGTTGGTCCTATACCATAGATATAGGTTAATGCGATTTCCATTCTTTTGTTACGAGGTAAATCTACCCCTACTAATCTTGCCATTTATTTTCTCCTTTTGTTTTTTGGCTAGCGAGTTACCTCGCTCCGTTGTTAGATTTTTTTGTGTAAGAGGGATAAATACTTCCTCTCCACTTACCGTTTAGCCCGTAAGTTCGGCTATCATCAGTGACTAAGTGACTAAGTGACTAAGTGACTAAGAACATCACTAATCACTTACAACACTTATCCCTGACGTTGTTTGTGTTTAGGGTTTTCACAGATAACTGCTACTCTGCCTTTTCTTCTGATAACCTTGCATTTATCACACATAGGTTTTACTGATGATCTTGTTTTCATTTTTTTATCCTTTATATTTTGTAATCACTTTTATTTATCTTAATCGCTCGTACTACTTAAGTCTGAAAGTAATTCTACCTTTTGTTAAATCATAAGGTGTCATTTCAACTTTAACTTTGTCACCAGGTAAAATTCTAATGAAATTCTTTCTAATTTTGCCTGAAATATGAGCCAAAATCTCATGCCCATTCTCTAGTTCAACCCTGAACATAGCATTCGGCATAGATTCTAATATTGTACCTTCTATTTCTATTACGTCTTTTGCCATTTAATCCTCTTTTTTTCGACTAAACATAGACGCACACTATGCGTCTTATACTATAATATTTGCTAAATATACTAATGCAAGCGTTTTATCAGTGTTTTGAACAAATATTTTTATATAATATATTGGTTGTTTATTTAAAAATAGCACTCATTCAAGATTGTAGCTAACATGCAAAATATAAATATATTAGCAGTTTAGCACCCATAACTTAATATTTCTTAATTATTTTAATTTTTTATTAAATAATTAAACAAACAATTAAGTGTATTAAAGGCTCTATAAATTTTTGTATCATTTGGAGGATATTTTGTTAAAAGCTAATAAAAACACGGAATATATAAAGTACAGGAACAGGAGTGTACTTATGGAAAACTTATTAATTTTTGCGTTTGTATTCTATGTAACTATGATTGCTCTTCCAAGTATATTTGAAGGCAAATGTTCTGCATAAAATAAACACGTCTTACTATTTATGAACAAAATTTAATATGCGAAGGTTATTGTGGTGAGTATTTTTACCTGCATTTTTATCAGGTAGTTCATAGCACTTTACGCATCTTGCTTCGTATGTTTCATCTCCACCAATCATAATAAGCGGAGAACTTTTATCTGCCGGTTTACCATCAATTAAACGTTGAGTGCGTGTTGCATGTTCACAACCGCATTTCATACATACGGCATGTAATTTATCAACTTTTGTTGCAATACACATTAGCTGAGGCATATATCCAAACGGTTCACATTTAAAATCAAGTTCTAAACCCGTACCAATTACCTTTTTGCCATCTTTCATAAGTTCTGTAATTACTTTTACAATATTAGAATCAAAGAACTGCAGCTCATCAATGGCAACAACTTCATCAGTAGGTTTAACTTTTTGCATAATTTGAATAGAATGTTCTACTTTAATAGCATCAGCCCATAAACCATTACGGGATTCAATATAATCACCATTTGAACGTGTATCAATTAACGGTGAAAAGACCTTTATATGTTTTTTTGCAATAACACATCTTCTTATTCTTCGTAAGAGCTCTTCTGTCTTACCGCAACCCATAGGTCCTGTTATCAACTCAAAACTATATCCGTTCATTATCCCGTCCCAAATCTTGTACTCTATACACAGATTATTCTATATAAGATATTCATTGATTGCAAGAATTGTAAAGTTATTATTTATATAAATAATTAAGCAAACAAAGAAACTATCTACACCAAAAGGCATGCTAAAACTGTCACAAGGTTAACAATATTATCAAGCAATAAAATTATATGTTTAATTATGAAAGAGGAGCCATTTCGGACACAATATCATTTTGATATCTAAGACCTTGTTTATACAAAGATATAAGTTTCTTCATTCGTGGCTGTATTTGAGACATAACTTCATTATATTCCTCACTACCTTGAGGAACAGATTTGTTACCCCTCATAGTACACATATTCATACCATCTTTTGTTTTTGTTATGATATACCCTTTTCCTGTTTCAGCATTATCAAAATGTAATTGCTTCATAACCTTACGAGTACCATCAGGTAATATTCTCGTAATTTTAAAAATTTGAAAATCATTATCACCATCCATCAAGTAATAATTTCGAGAAGCTTCATTTAAAGTTTCATGTTTAGAATATTGAAGTTGCTTATACTTGATGCTACTCAACGAATTTATATCCAATTCAACAGCATCTGTCATTAAACCTTTTTTGTCATAAAAACGGCATGTTCCATCACCTTTAATTGTTATTCGTGGAGTTTTAGAATCAGGATGCAAGAGTGTAATATCATGACAGAATTTACCGGTATCATAATCAGTATAATTATGTCTTATTGCATTTAAGGTATTTTTTCCATCTTGTGAGTACACAAAAATTTTCTCACCTTTACCTTTTATTTTTGTTCTTATAAGATTACCCGTAGAAAGATCTCGAGAAAATTCACCTTTTGGAAATTCAATATTTTCAATATTAAAGTTATTAACAGTTCTTCGGTACAAATTATTAGTCTTTCCATCAACTGTTTCTATAACATTTTCTAAGACACCCTGTTCATTATACGAGTAATGTTTTTGAGAAATAACATTATCACCCATATATTTTTTAACATTCTCTAATTTACCTTCGGTATAGTTTCTTACATACTTTTCTCCATTTTCTTTTTGTTGGATAATAAGACCTGTATAATTTTCGCCGGATTGAGTAATTGCTTTACCTTTTACGAATTTATTACCGGCTGCCTTGAATGCATCAACAGACATCTCATTAGGAGTGAGTGATATATTAGAAAGTTCTGATATAGGTACTGTAACACCTTTGGCTCCGCCTTTTCCTCTGGTAGCAATATAAATACCGATTGCAGCCAATCCGGCTAAACCGGTACCTACAATAACTTTTGTAGAAGTTCCATTGGATTTTTTATCTGTATTCGCAGAATTATTTTCGGTTTTTGATACAGAGTTAGGAGCAGATGCTTTTGTAGCAGCATTTCCACCTAAAAAATTAATATTATTCACTTAAGCTTACCTATATATAGTTTTCCCATCTATATACTTAAACATTAGAAAAACAAAAAATTTGCGTTAAAAAGCACACTAGTTTAATATATTTTAACAAAATATATGTTACACATGATAAATGTTTTTATAAAAAAATTAGAATAATTTTGATGCAAAAAATTGCACCCTACACGTTTTTACATTGTCGGCTTAGTAAAGCCGACCTACTTATATACACTATCGCCAATTATTTTTATTTTAAGTGTCATGCTGAACTTGCGGATTTGCGGTAGGGCGACGGCGAAGCCTAGCCCGTAACATGGAGCAGAACCACGCTTCTGCGACCAGCCGCATAATCCAAGACAGTTTCAGCAT
>JAMPEO010000078.1 GCA_023665105.1 Candidatus Gastranaerophilales bacterium
ATATCGATGAATGGAACACAAAACGTAGAGAAAGAGCTGCAATTTATAACGAATTGTTTGCTTCTTGTGAAGATATTCAAACTCCTAAAGAATTAGATAATACTTATTGTGTATATCACCAATACACAGTAAAAGTTCCTAATAGAGATGAATTGTTTGAAAAACTTCACGATGCAGGTATAGGTGCTATGTTATACTATCCTATTCCTCTTCATTTACAAAAAGTTCATGATTATCTTGGAATGGGCAAAGGTTCATTACCTATCACGGAAAAGAATACAGAAATTGTTATGTCACTTCCTATGTTCCCTGAACTTACAAGAGAAGAACAAGAAACTGTTGCAAGCACTTTAATCAAACTTGTCGAAGAATCTAAAGCATTAGTTTAATTCTCAAAAGATATAAAACACACGAAAATACGGAGTTAATACTCCGTATTTTTGTTTTAGTAAAATTTTTATGCATTATCAACAGGTACAAATACAGACATATTTTCTGTATATCTCATATTTCTGGTGATACCATCACTCGCAGCGGTTCCATCACCTAATGAGATTTCAATATGACCATGCTTTGCATTATATCTTGCCGCACCGGCTTCATAAACAATGACACAGCCGGCCGGTAAACTTCTAAGCTCTTCAACAGAACTAATTTTTACTTCTTTAAAGTTCTTGTTATTACGAAGCTTATCATCCATCATGTGTGCAGAAGGTGCTCTTTCATTGCCAAGTCCGCTATCTCTTAAAGCATTACTTACGTGACGTGAACAATATCCTGTAAATCCGCAAACTTTGCTTCGAACTGTTTGAGCCAGTTTTTGACCTTTTGCAGTTGAATATTTCAAACCGCTCTTGCTTAGCTCATCAAAGCTCATAGCATTATCGTTTTTGTGGAAAGAACCGTCATCAACAGCTGATGCATCTGATATGCCAGGTTTAGGTAACTGACTGATTGCATATTGTTGTGCACGCTCTAATACAGCAATTTGACCTTTGTAGGTTTTAACTTCAGAATCACAAGATTTTTTCTCTGAATCTATTTTTACTTTATAATCTTGGACTTTGGTTTTTATTTCAGAATCACCAATCTGTGCTTCACTTGTTAAATAACCAAGTTCTTTTGTTAAATCTTCTATTTTAGATGCATAAGAAGTTCGTTTTCCCATCAATGACTGCTGTTCATTGGAAAGTTTATTAAGACGACTATTAGCCTCTTTTAAATCCTTTTGATATGATTTTATAGTGTCTGCATCTTTTTCAGGGTCAAGAGTTTGAATTTGTTGTTGAAGTACAGCGGTTTCTGTCTTTGCATCTTGAAGATCAACAGCATTGGCTTGTATTTTAACGTTGTTTTGTGCAGCCTCTTTTTTCGCATCTGCTAATTTTTTAGATACGCTTGCATATTTCTTTTTAAAATCAGCACTTAAAGTATTACTGTTTGCAATCAATTCATCTATTTTAGATTGCCAATCAGATGTGAGCTGATAAGAATTTGATTCTCTCATTGAAATCAAATTGTTTAGCATTTCCATTTGCGATGACAAATCTTGGATATACGTATTTGATTCAGGATTTGAAGCTGCATTTGAAGCTGAATACATCATCTGTGGGTCACCAAATGTTTTTGATGAAGATATTCTTGCAGCCATCTGTCTATACAAAGCTTGTAAATCAGCTTCACTTATATCATCAACATTTCCGTCTTGCCCCATAAACGCTTGAAGTTCTTCCTCTTCCAGAGTATCTCCTTCTTTATTCAGCGTATCAAAGATTTCACCAATAGAACCTGAAATATCACCATTAAAGATTGATGGTTTAGCGGAATTTTCTTTAACACTTCCGCTAGACATTTCGCCGTATTTTGCAATAAATTGTTCACGGGTCATACCTTTTGCAAATAAATCATTTAATGAAAAGTTGTCTGTCATTTTTATTGCCTCTCTTGTTGAGATAGACTACTGCCTCACATATATATAAAGTATTTTTTTAGTTTGAAAAATTAAGCATGAAATATTTTGTAACATTCTGTAATATTGCAAAATATATTAACTTTTGTAAAATTGAATTTTTCAAGATATTATTGTGTTTTGGGTAATAATTGTAAAAATTACAATTATAAACTAGCAAAATAATCCTTTTAGATGATTTAGAATAATATGCGGAAGGGTATGCTTAAATAAACAGGGACACATCACTGGGCAAAGAAAATAAACGCAGGTAATGAGGTAAAGCTCTATGGTAGACAACAGAGCCGCAGGGTTCTATGGTGTGGCAGGTGCATTTAATTTTAAAAGCGGTGACATATCAGGGACAGCAGCAAAGACTAGCGATGACAGAGCCAGTCAAGGGACAGAGTATGGACAGGTCAATGCTGAGGAAGAAGAACAACAAGCGGTAAACGGAAATAAATATGTTGACAACAGTGCACAGCTAAATGCAACTCTAAGCTCTTTAGCCATGATGAATGTTGCATCTGTTATCAATTCTAAGCTGCCTAAATTTAACCGCTATCAAGATTTTAGAAAACTATTAGAAGAAGCAGAAGAGATTGTATCAAGCATATCCGCAGATGATGACAGAGAGTCTAAAAAAGAAAAAAAAGAAGAGAAAAATTCCCAATCCGAAGAAGATGATGATAACGAATATTATTGATATTCGTATTCCGTTTAATATTTTACCTTTTAAAGAAGAGCTGTATTTATTATAAAAATTTGTTTTTTTGAAAAAAAATTATTAAAATAATTGTATGAAGAAAATAATACTAACATGTCTAATTCTTTTGTTAGGTGTTGTCGTAAATGCAGAACCGATTCCGGTTCAAGATCCTACCGCACCTGATACTCCATATTATATGGATTCAGATAACGTATTGAAAGAAAAACCAACCGCATCTGAAAGTGAAAATAATAATGAAGCAAATAGTATAAACGATAATGAAAATATCACTGAACAAGAAGAAGTGCTTTCCGGTGAAGAAGAAAACCCTATTGAATTTGATGCAAGTCAAGAAAATATTAACGATAAAAATTTTAAACCGACAGAGCATATAACTCCGCAAGAAGAAACTAATAACATTGAAACAAAACAAACAAAAAAAGATAAGAAAAAATCAAAAAAGACAAAAAAACAAGAAAATAAAAATCCTGAACAAAATGTTAATAATCTAGAAGAAGAGGAACATCTTGATATGCAAGAAACTCCGGCAAATGGAGAAGAACAGCCAACAGCACCAAAAACATATTCTCAAGATGATTATGAGCAAATGTACAGAGATATGCCTGTACCAACATTCACATTTGTTCACGGTATTGATCCCGACCAATATTACGATATGAAAGATACAACATGGTCTCCATATCCGTTATTAAGATTAAATGCACCGTTATATTTTAAAACAATCGTAATTCCACCTGGGTACTATCTTTTGACACCACGTAAATATAAAGACGATTGGTATATCTTGTTTAAAGAAGCAGGTACTGTAAAATACACTATCCCTGTTTTTGCAAAAGATTATACTCCTGAGTTTTATTACAATGATACGCTGCCGGAACTTGATATGACAAAATCACAAAGATGGCAATTAAAGTTTTTAAATGCTTGGGGTAAATATATCAGAAGTTCAAAACGCAGACCTGCAACGAAAACCAATGTTGAATTAACGGATTTGGATAACAGTTTTTTATTGATAGAACTATATTATGGTGCTCATAAATATTCAACTATATTTAGAACTGAAAAATTCTAAGAGTTAAGATAGTTAGTATATGCAAAAATATACCCTGTTAATTATTGGAAATATTAAATTGCTTATTGTATAATGTTGATAATAATATTTTATGGATATCCATACTCGTTAGGAGGAGTTATTTTGAAAATTTTTACAAAGAAAACATTGATTATTTTTAATATGTTATTGATGATGTTTTTTGTCGGAATACAAGCCGGCTTCGCAGCATCACCAGACCAACTATATGATGAAGTTTGGAGATTGATTAACTTAAAATATGTAGACCAAACAGACAACTCACAAGATTGGAACATTTGGCGTCACAGATATGACGGTAAAATGAAAACAAAAGAAGATGCTTATGTTGCAATAGATACAATGCTTGCAAGTTTGAATGACCCTTATACAAGATTTTTGGATCCTAAAGAATTTGCAGAAGAAACATCTTCAATTAAAGGTTCATTACAAGGTATAGGTATTCAAATAGGTATGAAAGACGGCAATCTTGTTGTAATTGCACCTATTGAAGGTTCTCCTGCGGATAAAGCAGGTATATTGACAGATGACCTTATTCTTGAAATCGACGGAGCTAGTACAAAAGGTATAACCATTGATAAAGCAGCTGATAAAATCAGAGGTAATGCGGGTACAAATGTTACATTACTCGTTAAACGTAAAAACGAAGAACCTAAAAAATATACAATCACACGTGCTGAAATTGAGATTAAATCAGTATCTGTTAAAACACCTATTGATACAAAAATTCCTGACAGCATTCAATACATAAGATTAAGTTCTTTTATTAGTAAAAATGCAGCGTCAGAAGTTTTGAACATTTTAAAATCAACTTCAAACAGTAAAAAAGGATATATTTTGGATCTTCGTTCTAATCCGGGCGGACTATTGAGCAATGCTATACTTATCTCAGATATGTTCTTACAGGGCGGTGGAATTGTGAGCACAGTTGACAGATACGGTTATAAAGATTCTACAAGAGCTGCAAAACTAAGAATAACAAACAAACCGTTAGTTGTTTTAGTAAATAAAGGTTCTGCATCTGCTAGTGAAATTTTTAGCGGAGCGATGAAAGATAACTGCCGTGCAATCCTTGTTGGAGAACAAACTTTTGGAAAAGGTCTTGTACAAGAAATTAACAGATTGTCTGATGATGCAGGTGTAAATATCACAATTCAAAGATACTTAACACCAAGCGGAACAGATATTCATAAAAAAGGTATTACACCTGATGTTGTTGTTAAGTTAACAGCTGAAAATGTGAAAAATAAAGACGATGTTCAGTTAAAAGAAGGTTTAAAAATCTTATTAAAAGAAGTTGGAGAACCAATTCCTGAGTATCTTAACACACCGGTTGCACAATCTAACAGCAATAAAAAGGCTGCCATAAAAGAAAACATTAATACAAAAGAATGTAAAGACGAACAACCTGTTCCTTGCAGTAAATAAAACTATGTTAAAAAAAGAATGGAAAATTATTAATACATCAGATAAGAAGCCGCTAATAGAGCGGCTTTTATCCGTGAGAGGTATAAAAACAAAGGCGGAAATACAAGAGTTTTTAAACCCTTTTGGCATAACACTCACACATCCGAATGCTTTTTGTGATATGAAAAAGGCTGTAGAACGTATATCAAAAGCCATTGATAACAAGGAAAAAATTCTTATTTACGGGGATTTTGATGCAGATGGTGTAACCTCAACATCAGTATTGATGAAGACTTTCACATATTTAGGTGCAGATGTTGAATATTTTATTCCTACGAGAGAAACTGACGGACACGGTTTAAGTTCTAATGCACTTGTAAAATTGATGGTTAAAGTTAAGCCAAAACTAATAATAACTGTTGACTGCGGCATTAGTAACGTAGAAGAAGTAGCTTTTATCAATAGTTTCAAAAAAGATATTATTATCACAGACCATCACGAGGCACCAGAACAACTACCGGAAGCCTATGCAATCATCAATCCAAAAGCACCGAATGCTTTGGACGAAACATTAACCGCAAAAGAATTAAAGCATTTAAGTGCTCTTGCAGGGGTAGGTGTAGCATTCAAACTTGCACAGGGTGTTCTTGAGCACTATAACAAGCTTGAATATTCCCTAGATATTCTTCCATTCGTTGCAGTTGGAACAGTGGCCGATGTTGTTCCTCTTATTGGTGAGAATAGATATTACGTTGTCAAAGGTTTAGAGCTAATATCAAAAGGACGACATTACGGTCTAAAAAGGTTGCTTGAAACGGCTGGCTATAACGATATTGAATCAGGAATAACCTCTGACCAAATAGCATTTGGGATTGCACCAAGAATAAATGCTTGCGGACGTTTAGATTCTGTAAAAGAAGCTATTGACGTTCTTATTAGCGAAAATACACAAGAGATTGAACTTTCTGTCATGGCATTGGACAACTTCAATAAAATAAGACAAAATCTTTGTAGTGAAGTCTTTGCAGAAGCAGATGAAATGGCTGCAAAATCAAGAGATAATGTTCTTGTATTATTCAATAAAGATTGGCATGTAGGTATTATTGGAATAGTTGCTGCAAAACTTGTCGAAAAATACGGCAAACCTGCATTCCTTATGACATATTCCGAAGATACAAACCAAATAAGATGCTCTGCAAGAGGAATCGAAGGGTGCGAAGACCTAAACTTATACGATATAATCGATAATATATCAGATAAATTGGATGGATTTGGCGGACATTCGCTTGCTGCAGGTTTATATTTTACGCCGGAAAAGTCTACTTTTGAAGAGGTTAAAAAAGCTCTTATAAATTCATATAACCAGTTAATGAATTCTAAAAAACCAGTTCCTGTTTTGAATGTAGACTTAGAACTAAATACTTCTGAAATAACAGAAGATTTAGTAAAAGACATAACAAGGCTTGAACCGTTTGGAGCTTCAAATCCATCACCGACATTTGCAGTAAGAGATTTTAAGCTTATTCAGAAAAAACTTATGGGTTCAAACAAAGAACATCTTAGACTTACTGTAGAAAAAGATGGCGAACAATTTAATGCAATATGGTGGTCATACGGAGATATTGGTTTAAGCAGCGGGGATACTCTTGATATAGCATTTGCACCGCAACTAAATACATTTAACGGTAATACTACTATTCAGTTAATTATAAAAGATATCCAGTCTGAATGTATTGTTGAACCGGAAGAATCAAAAGTTATAACTTACGATAATCGTAGAAAATCAGATATACTGGAAAAAGTAAATGAATACCTTTCCACAACAAAATTTGATTTTTGTACATTTGCTGAAAGTAATGAAATTATCAATAAACTAAAACCTTATCCGGAAATAAGTAAACGAATTGTTAACAGAAACAATTTAATATCATGTGACGGAATAATGTTTTTTGATTATCCGCCAACAGAAGAAATAATGAATGAAGTAATAGAAAAAGTTGCTCCTATTCGTATCCATTATATGGAATACAATTTAGAAAACATGAAGAGATTTGATTTCTTTAAAACTATTTCAGGAATGATAAAATATGTATGCAAATCCAAAGATGGAAAGTTTGATTTAAACAGTAGTGCTTGTTTTTTAGGTATTACAAACAACATGGTTGAAATCTTGCTTGAAGCATTTGAGGATGTCGGCGGAATTAGTATTACAGAGAGAGCCGAAGACTATTTTGTCATAACATTTGTGAAACAAGTTTCTGTAGATGAAATTAAACATAGTGAAAACTATGACTTATTTAACAAT
>JAMPEO010000079.1 GCA_023665105.1 Candidatus Gastranaerophilales bacterium
GCTTGTTCGGACGTATTATCTAATGTTGAACGTGTTGATTTGTTCAAATCTTTAAAGATTGAAATGCAAAAAATTCAACTTGATGCAGAATCTCTTTTAAAGTCAGAGACTTTGAACGACAATTTTTGTCATAAGATGGTTTTGGATAATACAGTTTGTGAGTACAATAATTTTATTAAGCTGATAGAGGGGTTAGAAAATGCCTGCAATAGTTAGTTCGGTTGAGGTTGGTTCAATAGCGGAAGAGTTAGAAATAGAAGCAGGTGATATTTTATTATCTATAGATGGAGTGGAACTTTCTGACTTAATTGATTATAGGTTTTATTGTAAAAATGAATTGATTACTGTTGAGATACAGAAAAAGAATGGTGAAATTGAAGAAATAGAACTTGAGAAAGATTATGATGAAGATTTAGGTATTGTTTTTGAGAGTGCTGTTTTTGATAAAATAAAACCTTGTTTGAATAAATGTATATTTTGTTTTGTTGACCAACAGCCAAAAGGTTTGCGAGATACTTTGTATATTAAAGATGATGATTATAGGTTATCGTTTTTGCAGGGTACGTATATCACGCTTACCAATTTTACTCAGGCAGATAAAGACAGAATTGCAAGAATGCATTTGGGACCGTTCTATATTTCAGTGCATACGACAAATCCAGAGTTAAGAGTAAAGATGCAAAGAAATCCTAATGCTGCGAAGATTATGGAGGAGCTGAGTTGGTTTAAATCTCAAGAGATACCTTTTCATGCACAAATAGTATTGTGTCCCGGATTTAATGATGGTAAAGAGCTGGAAAGAACACTTAAGGATTTAGATTCGTTGGGGGATTGTGTGCTGTCTATTGCTATTGTTCCAGTTGGTATCACTTCATATAGAAAAGATTCTTTGTTAACAAGGGTTGATAAATCTGTTGCAAAAGAAACGTTGAGAATAGCTGAACAATATGATAAGGTTTGTTGTTCTGATGAGTTCTTTTTGTTGGCAGAAGAGCCTATTCCTGATTCCGGATATTATGGACATTTTTCGCAGTTGGATGATGGTGTTGGCTCTATTCGGGCGTTGTTGGATGATTTTTATATGTATGAGCTGCCAGAAAAGCTAGATAAGAAATTAGATATTACTCTTGCGACTTCTTATGCAGCGAAGGATGCAATGGAGATTGTATCAGGGAAGCTTAATAAGATAGAAAATTTGACTTGCAGGGTTGCCCCTGTTCGTTCTGATTATTGGGGAGAGAATATTACTGTTGCTGGGTTGATTACTTCTGATGATTTGATTAGAACTGTTAAGGATATTGAGACGGATTATGTTGTCATTCCGTCCATAATGTTGAAGTCGTTTTCTGAAGTATTTTTGGATGGAAAAACTCTTGATTATGTGAAGGCTCAAACTAACAAGGCGTTTCTAGTGATAAAAGAGCAGTATTCGTTGGGCGAGTTGGTTGAGTTTTTGAATGGTCAGTGCCAAAAGTAGGTCGGATTTTAATCACCTCACCCGAATTACTAAACTCACGGTTCGTTAAGTAATTCTACCCTTGTCTTGGATTATGCGGGTCGTCGGAAAAGCGTGGTTTTCCTCCTACTTACGGGCTTTGCCCTACCGCAAATCCGCCTCCGTCCAGAGAGGGGAAAAGAGGTGTTATGCTGAACTCGTTTCAGCATCTATTTTGCGTGCGTTCGGACACAGACCCTGAAATAAATTCAGGGTGTCAGTATGGTTGAGTTTTCCATTGTACGAAGTACAATACCGTCAGGATGAGAACGTAAATCAAGAAATACAATTCTTTTATCGACTTAGTAAATCCGACCTGCGTACAATAAAAGCGGGTCAGATTTATATCTAACCCGCTTTTATATATATTCAGATTATAACTACTATACAGCTACTTTCATAGAGTTAGTAATAATTTCGTTAAAGCTGTCTGCTTTTAAGCTTGCACCACCGATTAAAGCACCGTCGATATCCGACATGCTCATTTGTTCTTCGATAGTCGCAGGTTTTACAGAACCACCGTAAAGAATTCTGATTGCGTCAGCAGTTTCAGCATTAGAAACTTCTTTTACAACATTTCTAATCATAGCAATAACTCTATTAGCTTCTGATGAGTCACAAGTTTTGCCTGTACCGATAGCCCAGATTGGTTCGTAAGCAATAACTGATTTAGCAATTTCTTCGTTTGATAAACCTGATAATGCTGCTCTGATTTGGCTTGCAATGTGTTCATCAGTAACACCTGATTCTCTTTGTTCTAGAGTTTCACCACAACAAATGATTGGTAATAAGCCACCAGCTAAGATAGCTTTTGCTTTTTTGTTAATCATTTCATCTGTTTCTGAGAAGTATTGTCTTCTTTCAGAGTGTCCGATAATTACATATTTACATCCAATGTCACTTAACATTTCAACAGAAACTTCACCTGTATATGCTCCTGAAGATTCCCAATGACAGTTTTGAGCTGCTAAAGCGATTTTACCGCAGCTGCAACCTGATAACATTTCTGATACTACTGCTAATGATGTGAATGTAGGTGCTACAATTACTTCAGGTAATTGTTCTGCACTTATATCATGTAATACTGATTTGATACCTGTCATAAGGTTTTTTGCATCAGCTTGTAATAAATTCATTTTCCAGTTTCCTGCCATAATAGGACGTCTTGACATAGTTTTTCTCCTTTTTTAAGTTACTACACCAAAAGTGTAGAATAAAAATAAATTACTATCAAGTATAAATAATATATAAATCCTGTTATAACTTCATTTTTTCAAGTTTTGATATAAATCAATTCTTAAAATTTGTTAATAATTTTAATTATTATGGCAAAAATAATTCTTTTTTTACGTTTAATATAGTATAATAATTGTGTAGGTAAATTTTGGAACAGCGTCAATCAAATAAAATTGAAGAACGTTCAAGTTCTTTTAATACAAATAATGTAACTTCGCCTCTTTCTGCGTCAAGATTAGTGGCGAAAGTTAACTCTTTGTCCACTCCGCCATCTAAAGCTCGCAGAGTGCTTCCTAATATGCCTGTTAAACAAAAATCTAACGTTGATTATAAATCAATGGTAGATAAAATTGCAGAGATTTCTAATATCAAAGATATTAACTCATATTATTTTTCAATCCATAAAATACTTACACAATACTTAGATTGTTCTTTTACTGCCTTCGGTTTGTATAACGAAACATCTCAATGTATAAATCTTAAACTATTTGATAAACTAGATAACGTTTATTCATCAAAAGTGTTTGGTTCTGATAGTACAAACCCTGTTTCACAATCTTTTTATACAAGAAGACTTATCACAAAAGACAATGTAGACTTTTTAAACTTAGCATATTTTCACGGTCATAAGGTTAGTATTTTACCTATGATTTCCGTAAACAAATGTATTGGTGTAATGCTAATCGCTGACAGATATGTTGACCAAAGTGAAAAATTATATAATTTCATTGCAAACCACGTAGCACTTATTACTGATAATTTCGATTTAGTTGAAAAGAGTAACGAACGCATAAACACTGATGGTCTTACTCAACTATATAATCACAGAGGTTTCCAAGAATGCTTAAGTAAAGAATTACGTAATGCAGAAGAAACAAATTCAAAACTTTCTATCGTTATGCTTGATGTGAACAATATTTCTAAAATCAATAAAGAATTTGGTCACATCAAAGGTGATGAAGTTATCAAACTTGTAGCAGAAAAGGTTAAACATAATTTACGTAAAACAGATATTGCCGGTCGTTATGGCGGAGATGAAATCGCAATGATTCTTCCTAACACTGATGTTGCAGAAGCTAAGTATATTGCGGAATATATTACTTATAGTCTTTCATGCTGTTTCGTTGACGATGTAGGACCTGTAAAAGTTGCTGTTGGTATTGCATCTTATCCTGAATGTGCAAGAGAGCAAGAAAAATTGCTTATCCTTTCAGAACAAGCAATGTATATCTCTCAAGCTAAAGGTTATAAGGATGGTATGTCTGCCATTATTAGCTCTACAGACTTCAATTTCTGGGACGATGCAGCACTTAAATCTTATGCTGAAATCATCTCAAAACGCCACTCTCAAATGGGTGTAAACTTTGAAGAAGAATTGTTGCACAAATTCAATTCAGAACAAATAAGTTCTCAAAACCACTTATCAGAAATTGCAACATCATTAGCTGGTGCTATTGATGCAAAAGACCCATATACAAAAGGTCACTCAACCTCTGTTTCAAGATATTCAGAAGCTCTTGCAAGAGCACTAAATCTTCCTGAAAACGAAGTTGAAAGAATTACACTTGGTGCATTACTTCACGACGTTGGTAAGATTGGTATTCCTGAAAATGTATTGAAAAAACCTGATAAGTTATCTGATGAAGAATGGGGTATCATGAAACAGCACCCTGTAATCGGTGCAGAAAAAGTGTTACAACCAAACGAAGCACTTAGAGATTTGATTCCTATAGTTAAATATCACCACGAACACGTTGATGGAAGCGGTTATCCTGAAAAGCTTAAAGGCGATCAAATCCCATTATCAGCAAAAATTGTTGCTGTAGCTGATGCATTCCACGCACTTGTTAGTGACAGACCTTACAGAAAAGGTTTAGGGCTTGAAACTGCTTGTGATATATTGCTTCAAGGTGCCGGCAAACAATGGGATTCCGGTTTGGTAAGAAAATTCATCCAAATCGCACCATCATTGATTACAAAAATTTAAAACAAAATTTATCTACACAATAATATAAAACCGGCAGAATATTCTGTCGGTTTCCTTTTAGAGAAATCAAGTATTAGGTTGATTGACCTTTATGTCTTAAAAATGTTAGTATATTCATGTAAATTTACGTAAGAAAAAGTACTATGAATAGAATGGCTTCGCTTGCACAAGCTAATATTTTGGTTAAAAATAAAGAGTTTGCAGCAGCAGAAAAGATATATCTTGAATTACTCGGCAGAAATCCTAATGATGATATCATACAGGCTTTTTTAGGCAGACTTTATATAAGAATGAGAAAATATAAAGGTGCAGAAAGAATACTGGAAACAGCTTACAAAAAACGTAAATCTGCACCAACAATAGCATCCTTAGCGTTTTGTAAATATAGACTTGGAAAATTTGATGATTCAATTATTTTGTATGAAGAATTATTCAAATATGATCCTGACAGTGTAAAAATATACGATAGAATTATACAAGCATTTCGCGAACTAAAAATGTATAATTTTTCTCATGCTTATGCTTTAAAATTCTACTCAAAACATCCGGATAAAGAACCTGCTCTTGTAAGATTAACCCAAAGCTATATTGATATAGGAGAGATAAAACAAGCTGAAACTGCATGTGCAAATGCAATAAAAGCATTTCCTCAATCAGGAGCGGCATGGATTATGGCAGGCACGCTTCAAGAATTTTCATACTGCGATGAAGAACTTGCTCAAGACTGCTACTTAACTGCTATTGAAAACGGCTCTCCAACCGCATATTATCATCTTGCCGTAAGTTATCAAAAAGTCGGCAAATTCAAAGAAGCAGAAGAAAACTACAAAAAAATGATTGAACTTATGCCAAGAGAAGAATATTCTCAGGCATCTTTGGGAACTTTATATCTCACACAGAAAGATGTTAAAAGAGGGTATGAATATTTTCAAAAACGTGAAAAAGCACCTGAAATTTATACTCTGAAAAATTTATGGAATGGAGACATATCAAAAAACAAAACATTATTTTTATATTGTGATCAAGGACTTGGCGACCACATGCAATTTATAAGATATCTTCCTTTTTTAACAGATAAATTTGCAAAAATTAAGGTTTTCACAAGAGATAATTGCATTGGTTTATTTGAAAGAAGTTATCCTAAAACAAAATATAAGAACATAGAATTTTATGACAGATTTGCCAATATAGGCGAATATGATAAATATGTTTTATCATCTGACCTACCTTATTATTTGAATATTGATTTTAACAATATTCCTTATGCCGATGGATATCTTGAATATGATAAAGAAAGATATGAATATTTTAAAAACAAATATTTTCAAACTGACAAACTAAAAGTAGGAATGTGCTGGAAAGCAGGTGGTTCAGGCATGAGAGCCGCTATTAACAGAACCATAAATATCGATTATTTTAAAAACGTTCTCGGATTAGAAAATATTCAATTTTATTCTGTCCAGCTTGATGATATTTTTGATGCAGTTGAAAAGTACCCGCAAATGATTGACTTGAAACAGGATATAAAAACATTTGATGATACAGCTGCTGCATTAAAGAACCTTGATTTATTTATTACAGCAGACACATCACCTCTTCATCTTGCGGGTGCTCTAGGTGTTAAAACATTTCTTTTAATCCCTTATTGCTCTGATTGGAGATGGTTTGAGAACGATAGAACAACTGAATGGTATTCATCAGTTGAATTGTTTAAACAACAAGACAGACGTGATTGGTTTATTGAAACTGATATTATATATAACAGATTAAAGGATTATAAGAAATGCTAAATTATATAGAGCAAAAAAGATTAGCACTTGCGAAAAAATGTATTTATTACGGTAAGTTTGAATACACAGAACTTATTATTTCAAGGCTTATACATGATGATAAAGATAATGCAGAACTATTAAAAGAAATTAGTTTGCTATATCTAAATATGAGAAACTTTAAAGCTGCACAAATAGTAATGACTAAATCTTTCGATTTAGAAAAAAGCGTCGATAGTTTGAGACTCCTTGCAAGTATAAACATGAACTGCGGCAAATTTGAAGATGCAGCTATTCAATTTGAAGAGTTGATAAAACATGATCCGTCTGATGAAGTTTATAACAGCTGTATTAAAGCATATCAGGAATTAAACTTTGATGAAGAAGCTTTAAGAATATCTAAACAATATGTCGAAGCAACCGAAGATGTGAATGCTTATGCTAATTTATTCTTTGTTTATGTAATGATGGGATTAGAAAAAGAATCAGTAGAATGTTGTGAAGAAATAAAGAAAAAATTCCCAAATCATCCTGTAACTTATAGTACAATAGCGTTTTTACATGAAACCATTTATAACGATTATGAAACAGCAAAAGAATATTTCAAAAAAGCTGCAAAATTAGGTTTTAAAGAATCATATTATAATCTTGGTGTTTGTTGTAAGCAAAGCGAAGATTTTGCAAACGCAGAAAAATACTTGAAAAAACTCATATCAATCCACGAAAATGCAAATGTTGATTATAATTATACTCTTGGTTCCGTGTATATGGCTCAACGTAAATTAAGACTCGGATACAAATACTATCTGAACAGAAAAACTGCACAAGAATTAAACTATAGAAACAAGAATAACTTATGGGACGGAAAAGACTATCCTGATAAAGTAATTTATGTATCATCAGAACAAGGTTTTGGTG
>JAMPEO010000007.1 GCA_023665105.1 Candidatus Gastranaerophilales bacterium
TTCGACTGTTAATCGAAGGGTTGCTGGTTCGAGTCCAGCCTGGGGAGTTTTTTATTGCTTAAGTTATTTTTAATGATAACTTTGAAGACTGGATTAGGCACTATGTCTAGCGTTTCACCATCATAAGAAAAGTTCGAACATATAATTTTAACGATTTTTCTTTTTTGTTCGGCATTACCCTCTAAAAAGGCTCTATGAGCGTCTTTGCAGAACTCTAATAAAGAGTTCGATTGTAAGAAAAAGGTCTCTGTTGCTTTTAGTAATTCATGTTCTTCAAGCATGAGTGTTCTTCTTTCAATTTTCCATTCTTCAATGTTCTTCAACATACCCTCATCATGCTTGTCAAAACCATTCTCAAAGACTGATTTCAAAGTCTTATCTATTTTATCAATGCGTTTTCTTATAGATTTCTTTTGTTGTTCAAAATCTTGGTTATGTTGTTCGTGTACCTCTTTCAACCCGTTAATAACAAGATTGTGGACATGTTCAGGAATTGTTATATGTTTTAGTATATTAACAATAGCTTCTTCAATTAGCTCTTGTCTTATATAGCTATTTTTCTTGCACTCTCTGCCTCTGTTACCCGTGCAGTGATAGTAGATATAATATTTAACACCATTTTTTGATGTTTTCTTTTTGCGTTCCCCTGTTAATTGACATCCGCAAACACCACATGTCATGCACTCATTATATGGAAATTCTGTATGATTTTGTCTTGTTTTGTTTGGTGAGTTTAGTTTTTCTTGAACTGCATAATAAGTAGCTTCTTTGATTAATACAGGATAATCGGTGTCCTCGATAAGTATATCTTCAAAGTAAAATTTACCTGTGTATGCAATATTGTGTAAGATGTATTCTACTGTTGACTTTGGATGTTTGTTACCATGTTTGTTTCTAAAACCCATTTTATAAAGCTTTGAGGTAATTGTAGAAATAGAGTCCCCTTGAAGACACAAGCTATATGCCTGTCTTACAAAAAATGCGTTTTCTTCATCAATAATCATCTTTTTATATTTAGAGCCTTTAATTTCAATATTCTCATACCCAATAGGTGCATGATATGGGAATTGACCTAATGCAACCTTACCTCTTATCCCCTCTTTTGTTCTCATTGCTGTCATTTTACGTTCACGCTCTGCAAATACCATAGATATTTGCCTCATCATTTCAACATCAAGACCATCACCATTTATATCGGTAACGGTTAATAACTGAATATCGCTTTGTGCAAAGAATGGGGATAGCGTTGCCGTATAATCTGCAACACTTCTTGAAATTCTATCTAATTTCCATACGATAACGGCTTTAACATTATTATTCTTATCGGCACAATATTCTATTAATTCTTGCAAGGCAGGTCTGTTTAAGTCTTTTGCTGATATACCTTCGTCCTTAAAGGTTTTTACTATGGTATAACCATTTTGAAGGGCAAAGTTCATATTGTTTGTGATTTGTTGCCCTATGCTATACCCATGTTTCTTTTGGTCTTCTGATGATACTCTTACATAACTTACTGCGTTTAACATTTTACCGTCCTTACTTATCTTGAAAATTATACCATAAATCTTGCTTAAGCGACCTATTTATAAGAGATATGAACCATAAAGCAAAAACAGTTGACAAATTACAAAAAACATGTAAAATAATATCCCAAACGCAATCATAGCAAGGTTTTTCGGTTGACAAAATTCAAAAAGTATGATATGATAATTTGTGTTCAGAGAAAAACTTTGAACGGTACAACTAAATAGCCTTATGGCAATTTTATCGGTAATCACCAGTTGATAGCATAGTGCTATTGACCTTTAAAGATAGATTACAATTACTGTAATTTTATCCAATGGGGTTATTTTTTTGTGCCTATTTTTATAACTATCTGCACAAGCTGTGCATACAAGTATCTCTACAACAGATGAAAGGCACTACTTTAAATGAAGAACCAAGATGTATGGAACTTTAATATCGGAAAGGGCAAGCATACTACAAAAGTATGTGTACATCTTGACTTAACAGAAGAACCTTCGCAAGAACTTATTGTCAAAGATTTGGTTAAATACATATCTGCGATAGAAGAAATTAAAAGTTGTGCATAGGTTAAGTGTAAAAGATTATGAAAGGAAACTAACATGAAGGTTTATAAAACATCAAACTTAATCGAAATTACAAAGAAAGAATTTCAGCAATATCAGTCTGAACCAATTACAACAGTTCAGGCTATGGAAATTCAAAACAATCTCTTTGGCGTTGTAGATTTGCTTCTTAAATGGAGTTCCGAAACAAAGGTCACAGTATAAAGCCATAAGGGCAGAAAGGAGCAGAAATGCTTAATATTATTAATATGTTGGTGAGAAGAACCAATAATGACATTATTACAAACAAAACAAAGGTTTGGAGTCCACAACCACCAAAAATAACTTTTGGCGTTAGCAGGTTTATAGAACGTGAACTTGAAGGGCTTGTAGATACTGCAAACATAAATAGAAATGCTTTTATTCAGGACGCTCTTAGGGATTTTATAAACTCCTATAGACAACTTGAGCTTGAACCTTTTGAAATGGAGCATTGGTATAGCGATGAAGGAAGGACATTTAATCGTCGTTATACAGTAACTTTAACAAGAGAGTTGGCAGAAGAATTTGAAAGACTAAAAATGGTTTACCAGCAAAATAATCTTCAATTAAATAAAAGTTATTTAGTACGTTGCGCACTTACTGACAGAATATATGATTTTATTAATGAGGCTGAAAATGGATGATAATCAAAGATTATAGAAATGTATCCAAGGCATTTGATAGCTATAATATGTTTTTTTAATGCCCTTAAATACATTATTGAGAAGAAGGTACGCACATGAAAATAGGAGAATTATGCTTATGACATACTTATTGAACACACGTATAATTAATAAACCAGTTGAGATTAATATTGAAGATGATAACTTTGAGAACATGTATGACTCAAATATCATTGAAACGTCATGTTGTCTGAAAATAAATAATATTACTGGCACGTTTGATATCCTATCAAGAAATATAAGAACAAATACAAGAAATATATTCAGAGAGTTGTTAAGTGGGATAAATGACTTTATTTCAGATGTTTTAATTGAAAGATATGAGGAACATATTAATGCTTATGCAAAGGCATGTTTGAGTGCCAGAATGGCTGATGTAACACGATTTATGCATGATTGGAAAACTGGTGAGATAAATAACTACTTTAAGGCTCAATATAATACTGGAAAGACTCACAACTTTAAAAAGGATAAACCAAAGAATATTCCTGAGAAAAATATCATATTGACTTTTAATAATGAGAAATTTAAGGCTCTAACAGGCATGGCAACTGGATGGGATAGTTATGCTACACTTTGTAGGCATTTATTTGTGCTTGCGTTGGTTGTTAGAACATTTGAGCTTGCCAATATTGATTTATCATTGATGAATATCGATTTTTATCAAAGGTTGTATGAAAAAGTGAAATTATCCTTATTGTCTGGCATGAAGGCTGATTGTGAATTTATTTTAGAAGGTTCCTATGGTGAACTTTTTGAAGAAATTACACAACTCACGCCTTTGCGCAGAAATGAGATGAATTTTACTGTGGATAAAGAAAAACAAATATTTGAAATAACGCTTAAAGACAGTGCTTTTCTTTCTCGAGCTTATGGAGCTTTTGTTAAGAGTAAATGGACAAAAGAAGATATTGGAAAGACAATAAAAATCGCAGCTATTAATGGCTCATATCGAATAAAAACAGATGATGTAAGGGTGTATGAGCATGATGATTACCTTGATACTAAAGATTTGTCAAAAGTCCGTATTGCAAAAGGCTCAACAATGGACTCAATGAGAGTAAGAGTTGAACTATCAGGAAAAAGGATAATTTCACGTTTGCACAAAATAAATAGTCTGGCTAGTGAAAATGTTCTTGCCGATTTCCTATATGAACATTATTGCGCTCCTGATGATATGATAGCTAATTTACTGTGGCGCATTTTGTGGCGGACTCGTCAATGGCAACGTGATATAGAAATTCAACGTTCTTTTTATAGTGTTTACGCTGATTATATAAAAAATTACGACGGTAAAAGGAATATCGCCAAGAAAACAGCTATTGTTATTCTTTTGTCTCAAAAAACAGCGGATGAAAGAGAAAAGCTTATTAATAAATACTTTGACAAAAATGCGACTCAACAAAAAGCGGAAATTAGGGCTGAACTTGATAAATTAGATAAACTTATAGAAGAAGCTAAACCCGATAACTCAGCAATAACAAAATTTATAGTGGGGCTTGAAAATCGTGTTTGGTAACGTTTTAATTGATAAAATTAGGTTGAATATTCCTGATAGTAATATTTTAGGTGAAGAAATTAAAATAAAAACTTATAAGAAAATTTTAAAAAGACGTCTTGCAAGATATTTTTCGGATGGAGCGTTTACAATAACACATTCTCGAAATGAAGTAAAAATAACCCTAACTCCAACGAGGTTTATTCCTGCTTCTGATGTGTCTTTTGATGATGTAAATTTGGAAACTCCAACAGAAGATTGGTTGCTTAACCTTTTAAATGAGTTAGGGTGTTTTAATAATGAAAATAGAAGGCTTATTGAAGCTTTTCGTATTGTTGAGCTTCATTTAACTAAAAATGTAATAACAAAACAGTCTGTATTTGATTATATTGACTGCATGAACAACCGAACCTATAAAAGAATGAAAGCAAATATTATTCAATCAAATGAAACTAATAGAACTTTGCGCATTGCAACCCCTAAAAGAAATCAGAAAGAGCGCAGTATAAAAGGTGATAGACAGTTTATTCTTTACGATAAAGTTCAACAACTTAAAGATAAAGCTAATATTAAACAAGTTGTACTAAAGCAAAATTTGACAAAAGAAGAATTAAAACAAATTCCTGCAAGAAATTATTTAAAACGGCTAAACAGATTAACATTAGAGGGGGTAAATATAGCTCGTTTTGAAATACAATACAAAAATAGTTGTAAGCTCTGTAAACTTGCAAATTTTATTACCAATCGAGATGAAAAAATCTTACGTTTTGATAGTTTGCTTGATTTATTGCGAAAACGGGAATTATATGTAACCCTAAACGATTTTTATAGAGAAGAACTAAAAGAGTTTGTTTTTATTGGTGAACCCGAAAATAATAGTGAAGAATTGACCTCTTGGGATGGCTTATTTACAGAACTTATAAAAGAAGCTGATATTAAAAGCCTGATTGCACTTTATAACGAGTGTTCAACTGATGAAATTCATAACGGCAAAAATTTTGTTGCTCAAATTAAAAAAATTCAACAGCTTAATTCAAATGATTTATATAAGGAATTGTACGAAAAATTAGGCTTAAGAATTGCTTCTTGAGGCGAGATTAAAATATTTTCAAATAAATTGATAGTGCATATTTATGATAAAATAAACGAAAGGAATAATCATGGCTAATGAAAAAGATAAAAAAACTTCAATCAAGCTTTTTGAAGATTATAAGGTAAGAACCAGTTGGGATAATGAAAAAGAAACTTGGTATTTTTCTGTTGTTGATATTGTAGCAATTTTAAGCGAAAGTCCTAATCCTAGAAAATATTGGAGTGTCCTTAAAACAAGACTACGCAAAGAAGGAAGTCAGTTGACTACAATTTGTAGTCAACTCAAAATGCAATCTGCTGATGGTAAATTCTATAATACCGATGTCCTTGATACAGAAGGTGTTTTAAGGCTCATTCAATCCATTCCAAGCCCTAAGGCTGAACCATTTAAGTTATGGCTTGCAAAAGTCGGTTCTGAAAGACTTGATGAAATGCAAGACCCTGAAATTGCTATTAACAGAGCCTTGCAATACTATTTAGCCAAAGGTTATTCGCCTGAGTGGGTAAATCAACGTCTAAAATCTATTGAAATTAGAAAAGCCTTGACTGATGAATGGCAAAGAAATGGTGTTAAAAACTCTGAATATGCGATTTTAACAGATATTTTAACACAAGAATGGTCTGGCATGAAAACTCGTGAATATAAAGATTTTAAAGGACTTAAAAAAGAAAGTCTTAGAGATAACATGTCTAATATGGAGCTTGTTTTGAATATGCTTGCAGAAGTTTCAACAACCGAAATTTCAAAACAAAGAAATCCTAAAACTTTAGATGAAAATAAATCAGTAGCAAAACAAGGTGGAAGTGTAGCTAAAGTTGCAAGAGAACAGATTGAACTTGAAACGGGTAAACCTGTTGTAACTGATGAAAACTTTTTGCTTAATCAAAGAAAGCCTAAGCAAATAAAGAAAAAGGATTAGGGCGGAATGGATATTTTAGTTATAGGCAATGGTTTTGACCTTGCTCATGATTTAAAAACTTCATATAAAGATTTTTTCGAATATTGTAACAAGAAGAACTTGAAAGATTACACAGAAGGTTTGCCTGATTATAAAAAATTATGTAAAAGAAATTTATGGATGAAGCATTTTATTACAAGGCAAAATGAACTAGGTGATACTTGGATTGACCTTGAAAATGAAATTTTTAATATTATCTGTTACTTAAAAGAGTTGGAAACCGCTGGAAATTCAGGAGTAGTTGTAAATCAATGCCCACAACTTTTATATATACAAGAAGAAATTCCTGACTTCCAATTTAGTAAAATAAAAAACTGCTTAAAAAAGCCTAATTCCAATTATGATGTCGATAAAAAGGAATATACAATAAATGTTCCTGTTACGTATGCAGGCGAATTTCATGTGTACTTTAAAACACCTAGAGGCTTTATAAACTTTTTATATGACCAATTGCGTGAATTTACAAAATGTTTTGAAGATTATTTAAGAGAAAATATACATTTAGATATTTCAAGCCAAGCCAGATATAAATTAGTATTTGATACAACTAAGGCAGAACCACAAGGCGAAATCTTAAATGTACTGAGTTTTAATTACACTGATACTTGTTCAAAATTATATGAGCGTAAGCAAGGTTATCGTTATGGGTATCAGGTTAAAATGGTTTATGTTCATGGACAAGTATGTAATTCCAAAGAATGCAATTTGGTATTGGGTACACACAGTTTTACCAATCAACGAACATCAAATAATCTAAATCCAATACCTGTTGATTTCAATGTATTTAAAAAACACAATCAACGTCATAGATATGGAACCATAGAAGCATACCAAGATTTTTTAAAAATATTAACAGACCCTAAAAGGATAATTAAACCCGTATTTCATGTTGTGGGACATTCATTAGATAAAACCGACCATAACATTTTAAAACACGCATTCCTTGCTAATAAAAATGCGGTGATAAATATTTATTATCATAACGAAGAAGTTCAAGAAAGATTGATAAATAACATCACAGATATTATAGGCGAAGAAGAAGTTATGGCTAAAGTAAGAATGATTTATCAGCATGATGAAAAACGTGGGATATTAAAGCCTAAAAAATAATCTTTTTGTATAATGTTTTTCAATTACATTCTATTTTGCACCTTGAAAAAATAAACGGTGCAGAAAGGAATGTATATTATGAAAAACTTAGTTGAACCAATTAAAAGTAAAAAAGATGTTGAGAACATTGAAAAATATTTATCAAAGCATAGTTTAAGAAACCGCCTTATTTGGGCATTTGGAACAAATACAGGGCTGAGAATAAGTGATATTTTAGGATTGAATGTTGAAGATGTTCAAAATAAACAGTATGTTGAAGTTATAGAGAAGAAAACAAAGAAATACAAAAGATTTCCTCTTAACAGCAAGTTAAAAGCATTGATTAAAGAATACTTAATAGAACGTGATAAAACATATTCAATAACAGAAGAAGAACCTTTGTTTGTGGGCAAAAAGCATTACAGGCTTGATAGGTCGCAAGTGTACCGATTTATTAATGATGTATGCAAAGAACTTAAAATAACTGTAAATGTTGGAACTCATACAATGAGAAAAACTTTTGGCTATCATCATTATAAGCAGTTTAATGATGTTGCTTTGTTGCAGAAAATATTTAATCATTCTTCGCCATCTATAACCATGAGATATATCGGAATTGCGCAAGAAGAATTGGATGAGTCATATATTAACTTTGAATTGTAGTACTTTTGGACTGAAATGCACCGTATAACAATACAACAGACTATTTATACGGTTGTATAAATTATAGTTACTTGATTATAACATAAAGTTAATTTTTTCAAATGGTGCATAAAAAACAAGAATTGCTGTTAAATGCAAATCTGAAATTCAGTATTTGCAATAACTAACAAAGATATACACCAAAATAAATATAGTGGTGTATAAGTGAGAAAAAGGGCTTGTAGTATGAATTTTAGAAAAAAGAGTGTTTGTTTTATTATTTCTTTGTGGTTAATTCCTTTGGCTGTTTTGGCTTATCCTTTTGAGGTAAGGACAATAGCGAACGGATACAGCTATATTTACCATAAACACAACGAAGCAAGCTATCAAGAGGCTTGGTGTAAAGCTCACAATGGTATTATGGAATATGAGAATAGAGATAAAACCAGAGTGGATTGTTTAACGGAAACCCATGCAGTAGAATTTGACTTTGCTAACAAATGGGCTGAAAGCATAGGTCAAGCCTTGCATTATGGCATAATGACTAGCAAAACGCCCATGGTTGTTTTAATCTTGGAAAATAAGCAACAAATGAAATATTATAACAGAGTTAAAAAAGTTGGTGATAAGTACGGTATAACTGTTGAATATGTAACAAATGACATTTTAAAACTTGATAGGAACGAAAGATGTTTTAACCTAGAATGCAAGTGTAACAAAGATATTCATCATAATAAAATGCAACAGAATAGTGATATTGTTGTATAATTTACCTGCTTCAATCATACCATGAAAAATTTAAAAGTTATATGGTGCATAAAATAAAGATTAAGCATATTTTGAGATTTTTATTTCCTTTATTCATCATCCTTTACTGGCTTTTACACCATAATCACTAATTCGGTGCAAAAGTATGAAAGGAATAAAAATATGGCTGATGAAACAAAAGTATGTCCTTATTGTGGCGAAGAAATCCTTGCAATAGCAAAGAAATGTAAGCATTGTGGAGAATTTTTAGATGGAAATGAAAATTCAAACAAACAGGCGGTTGGTAATCAAAAATTTCAAAATGCTAATGTAAATGACAAGTGGAAGAAACGCTTTGAGTATGTTGATAAAGTAGTAATAGATGGCAAGTGGTGGTATTACAACCCTACTTTTTGGAAGACTCCCCTCTCTGAAAGAAGTAAATTTAGCAGTGTTATATATTTGAGTGACTTTTTAAGTTCTTTAGCTGCTTATGGTTTTGGTTCGTTATACTATCTTTGCAAAGGGATGTGGTTAAAAGCTATTATTTATTTTATAGCAACTCTTATTCTTGAAGCCATTGTTTTAGCTATATATCCTGATTTTTCATGTCCTTATGTCTTATATGGAATTTTAACCTTTTCCTTTGCACCTTATGACTATTACAGATTAAAAGTACTTGGTAAACAATGGTAGAGGTTTTAGCATGAGCGATGACGGCAACAAGCATTGTCCTTATTGTGGCGAGGAAATAAAAGCTACTGCAAAGAAATGTAAGCATTGCGGAGAATTTTTAAATGAACTAAATAATTCTGAAACAAAACAATGTCCTTTTTGCGGTGAGGAAATTTTATCAAGTGCAATAAAATGCAAATTCTGTGGTGAATGGTTTGACTCTAATAATACACACCATCCTATTATTAGGAAAATTGCTGGATTTCAAAAGACATCTAACATTTTTTGGCTAATACTTGCAATACTTCAAATATGTTCTGTTTATTTGATTATTGCTGGCATTTGGAACCTTATAGGTACAATAACATACTGGAAATTCCCAGAACGAATACAAAATCAAGATACTACTATACCACAAGATTATGAAGGCATAGCTGGACTTATTATTATGGCAATCGTAAATCTTTGTGTCGGCGGAATACTTGGAATTCTGCTTATTGCTTTTGATTTTTATATTAGAAATCTCGTGTTAGAAAATAAACATCTGTTTAATAAAACAGTTAAAGGATAGGAGGAAGAATGAATAAAAGAATTTTAATTATATCGCTAATACTTTGTTTGTTCCTTTTAAGTAACAATGTGCAGGCAGGACAAAAACAATACCTACAAATTATGCATGAAAATCAGTATAAACAACAGAACTCCTCAAATAAAACTTCGACTTCTACAGTCAAGCCCTCTAAATCTATAGCCGTCCAGAAAACACCGATGTCGCAGACTAACAAGGAAGATGAATGTAAGAAATATTTTGAAACTGCACTTAAGCAGATAGAAGAAAATAATTTGTACGGAGCACAAACCTCTTTAACAAAAGTTATTGACCTTGACCCCAACTATATAAAAGCGCTACATGCTAGAGGTGAAGTAAGAGGTCAACTTGGCAATTATGCAGAAGCTTTACAAGACTTGGATAAAGTAATTTCTTTACAACCTGATAGTGATAAATATTACGCAAGAGGATATGTTAAACTTGCTATGCAAAATTATTGGGAAGCTGTTTGTGATTTTAGCAAAGCAATTGAATATCGAAGAGATTTTGCAATGGCTTTTCATCAAAGAGGATACGCTTATAGTTTATACGGACAATCTACTCAAACTAAATCCTCTTTTGGTGCAGCTCTATACGATTTTGATAAATCTATAAGATTAGACCCAAACAATATTGAGTCTTATTTATATCGTGGAATGGTTAAAGCCGAACTATTTGGCGCAGATAAAGGCAGAGCTGATATTGAATATGCCTTAAATGAATATAAAAGAGCAGGTGATAATAAAGGCTATCAAACCGCTAAAGAAATTTATAACTGGATACTGAAAGAATATTAAAAAGGAGAAAAACTATGAAAAAGATGTTATCAGCATTATTGCTTTGTGGAGTTGTTTTAGGGGCTACACTAACACCAGCTTTAGCGGAAAATTACAGATATAAATTGTATGACCCTATAAATAATAAATCTTATACAGTTCAAATGATAACTTATGGAGCTAGTGAACATACTTATTTTGTAGGTTTAGCTGATAATTCACATGTTTGCGCAATTATAGGGGATACAAATACAAATGCTCAGGGATTAATAGGTGGAACTTGTTATAATGAAGGACGTAAATATGGTTGGAGAGAATTACAACGAAATACTTATATGTCTGAAGTAAGTTCAATCATTAGAGAAAGAAAATCTCAAGGGCAGTACCTTGTTAATTCTGCTGAAGAAGCACAAGCGATAGAAACTAAATTAAGAAGAAATAATAACAGCGGTCTAAGAGACGCTTTATGGGAAGCAACTAACTAGGAGGGTGTCATGAGAAAAAATGTTTTAGCATTAACAGGATTTTTAATTTGTTTATTCTCTATTAATTCGGCATATTCTGCGACGCAATATTTACAGCAACAACACGAAAACGAAATAATTCAACGAGAACGAGCAAGGGTAGAAGCAATAAAAAGAGAAGAGGAGCAAATACGCCAAATTCGTGAAGATAGAAGGCAAAGAGAATTAGAACAAAATAGACAACCTTCCGATAGTAGAGTAATAAGATTTCAAGGACCTTCAGAAGAAGAATTGGAAGAACTTCGTAATATGAGATGGGGAGGATAGTGGAAATTGTCTATAGAAAATGATACTAAACGATGTCCTTACTGTGGTGAAGAAATAAAATCTACTGCGATTAAATGCAAACATTGTGGCGAGTTTTTAAATGAAGACAAAATTGATAACTCGGACTCTAATGTTTTAGATAATAAAAATACTGGAAATAAAGTTGGTTTAACATGCGCTTGGGTAGCGGGTGTTATTCTATTGCTGGGAATTATTGGGTCTTTTATTCCAGATGATACGGTATCAACTCCAGAAACAACATCATCAAGCAATAACTACTCAGAAGAAGACGAATATCCTCAAACATATCAACCCGTTACAGGTAAATATTCTGGTTTTGGCGGAATGAATGTTGCCTTTTCAAATTTGGGTGGACAAAGTGCGAATTGTTTGGAAAACGGAGCTGGCAAATCACTTGTTAATCAAATTGAAGCAATGTTCCAAGAAAGTTCTCCGCAAAAAAATCAGGTGCTTTATTCTATATCTAACTATAATCCGACTTTAAAATTTGAAGTCAGTAATCCCAGATGGGCTGAAAATGTAGAAGATTTTGATAGGTGCATAGCTGATATAACTTTCAAAAATTACAAACCTGATACTATAGCAGGATACAAGGGCTATGGAGATAATGCCACTCCTTATACTATTGACGAGGCTCAATTTGGAGTAACCTATTATGTTTCAAAACGTGGTGATAAATATAAAGCGAGTATCCGAGCAGTAGGGTGTGACCCTATTGAAGGATACTATGATTAAGAAAAGGAGAATTAATTATGAATTTTTTTGTAAGTAGAGAAAAACTGATAATCTGGGGTATATTATGTTTCATTGCAATAATTACAGGTACGATTGTCGGCTTTAGGGTTGAAGACGGAGGAATAGGTTTATATACAACTCTTGCTATAATTTCTTTAGGTATATGTCCTTATGTGAAGAGATTTATTTTATTTGTAGGAAGAAATGTTATTGATTTTGCAACAGCTCTTGACCTAATTCTTGGAGTAACTATCCTTATAGCTGGAATTTATTTTACAAAAGAGCTTTATATAAATTATTGGTGGTTTGTTCTTGGTGCTCTTTTGTATATCGTAATAACAGTTCTTAAAAATTATGTATTGTACCTTTTAATTGATATTAAAGACTCTTTGCATAAATTGGCATATGGAGAAACAGAGGAAGTAAAAATCAATACACAAATGTCAGAAGATATGAAAGAATGTCCTCATTGTGGGAAATTAATCAAACAGACTGCAAAAAAATGCAGATATTGCGGTGAATGGTTGAATGAAGAAAATAAAGGAGCTGAATAAATGAAAATATGTCCGTTTTGTGGAGAAGAAATACCCGATAATGCAGAGAAATGTCCTATCTGTAATGAAGTTCTAAATATATCAAAGGAAAAAACCTGCCCTTATTGTAAAGAAAAAATAACAGAAGATGTAACGGTTTGTCCTGCTTGTGGTGAGTCCTTGCAATCAAAAAAGATTAATATTAAATTAGGTAAAAACTGTAAAAAATATTTGTTAATCGTGATTGCTGTACTATTAGCTCTTTTGGGGATTACTCAAATTATATCAAGATATGAAACTCTTTACTACAAAGCAAATGTTTCATATTTTGAAGAGCTTAACATTTCTCAAGTAGTGAATTTTGGCGGAATGTATGGTAAGTTTACAAAGTTATCTTCTTGTGAAAAAGATATATTAAAACCATACTTAGAAGCAAAGCACTTAAAACAAAATAAAGATAAAATATTTTTAGCTTATTATGAAACTCTTCTATCCTGTCTCAATAAATTTAACGAGATTAATGCAAGCAATGAAGATAGTAATGGATTAGGCTATTATCTTGAATATTCAAACCAACAATTAGCAAATGGTAAACCCGTTAGTTTTGGGTACGAGCATGGACAAAATGAGTATGGACGAAAAATGCGATTTACCCCGATTATGGGAAAAGCTCATGATGAATATTCGGGGGAGTATATGTGTATTAAAGAAATTAAAATCACTGAACCCGATGTACCCCAGTTAAAAATTTCTTATTCTGGTGAAGGTGTTTTTGAAGCAGAATTAAATTATGGTTATCTTTATAACACATACGCAAAATATTTAGGCTCAGCTTGGAAAGATTACCTTTCAATAAAATCAAAAGAGCAAAAAGACCTTGATAGCAATACATATTATATAGATGGAGCATTAAACCCTTCTATGCACGCATTAACAGAATGGATTATTGCTTGGCAAACTTTCAGCAAAAAATATCCTAAATTTATGACTGATAAAATAGAAAAAGATTTAAGAAGATACACGGCAGACTTTATGGTAAGTACATATCGTACTTTTGACTATTCTGATGATAGACTAATACCTGAAGCAAAAAAATCATATGAGGCATTTTTAAAGAAAGTTAATTCAAATACAAAAGAATATAAGATTGTTAATAAATGCTATTCACTCCTTAAATTACATGACTATAAAGCTAATGATGAATTTTATGCTTGTGTAAGTGAATATGAAAATAAAGAAAATGATTGGAATTGGTATTAAAAATTTACTAATATTAAAACGATTTAAAATTAAGTCCACAAAAAGTACGCTTTTTGTGGACTATTCCTTATTGCGTAAAATCAATCTTTTTTAAGAATGATTTTTTAAAATTTTGGTACACGAAACACACTTAAGCTTTTATGGACTCTGCGTATTTGTAGAATGTACTTTTTGCAATATTGCACATGCTCATAACATCCTTAACCTTAATCAATCCATTTTGGTAAAGTTCATAAGCTCTTAAAAAATCTTTTGGCAATTCGGTTTTAGGTCTTCCAAATTTTACACCTCTTGTTTTTGCACTTGCAATACCTTCCGCTTGTCTTGTTTTAATATTATCTCTTTCACGCTCTGCGCAGTAACTAAGCAATTTTAAAACAATATCTGTTATTAAACTTCCTGTAAGTCCGTTTTCATTGTTTCTTGTGTTTAATATCGGCATATCAAGAACTTGAATATCAATACCCATTTTTGTAAGGCTTTCCCACTCGTTACAGATTTGCTTGTAATTTCTGCCTAATCTATCTATGCTTTTTACAATTAAAAGGTCGCCAGTCCTTAACTGTGCTTTCATTTGTTGGTATTTTTCACGACTGATAAAATTCTTTCCTGAAGCTTTTTCAACTATGATTTCATCAACTTTTAAACCTTGGAGGCTATCTATTTGTCTATCTTCTTTTTGTTCTCTTGTTGAAACTCTGATATATGCAAATGTTTTTGCCATAGTTAACAAACCCCCTGTACTGATTTTATGAAATCATTAGTTAATTCAAATTTCTGATTACCAAAAGTCATATCTTTAACACCGCAAGCCTGCAATCTCTTTAAAATCCTTTGAGTTTCAGTTTTTGTAAGGTTATCACTAAACGCATATAAGTAATCAATTAGTATTTTAATTTTTCTTTCCATGTCTTGTTTCCCTTTTTGTAAAGGGGGATTGCCCCCCTTGTTAATCTATGCAACCTCTTTTATTTCTGTTTCTTCCACTTTCTGTGTATCGGTTACTTCTTCAATTTCAAAATTTTTAATAAACCCTTGCCACATTTCTAAAAATTCAGGGTAAGCATATTCACCATCACAAGAGATTTTGACATACTCCTCACCTGTGTATAGCTTTTCAAAAGGTTTATCACCTATGTATTTATCTTTGTCATAGTCATAGTCGCATTCTTCATCGCCAACAACAAAACCGATTTTGATATTTTCAATATCTAATCCCCATGGCTGTTTCTCTGATGACTTTTCTTTAATATCTATAATCATTCCGCCATTGTTATTATCAGTTTTGTTGAAATACCTTTTAATAACTTTCTTATCAAATACATCGGGAGTTGCTAAACTTCCTTTTCTAAAATTCTTTTCAAAGTATAAAGAATGTTCATCGTCAATTATTGTCATAAAGTCTTTTAAAGTTTTTTCTTGAAAACCCCTGTATGTTACCATTTCTAAAAATGCTTTCATAAAATTATTGTGCATTACCCTGCCTATTCCCCATTGATGATGTACTAGACGGATGTTTACTTTGCCATCCCAAAAAGTTCTTTTTATTAAAAATGCGGTTCTTTGACCCATAGTATATTTCCTTTCATATTTTTTCTTTATTGTGTATAATTACGGTTGATTAATGATTTCCCCTTTATTGGGGTGTGTAGGGTTTAAATACCCTACACAATTTCAAACTTAATATAGCTGCTAACTTTTAAAAGTGCTTTGTAAAGTTCAGCATATTTAGTTTTTAATGTCTTTGTATCAACATTGTTTCTTGTGATTTCTTGCATTTTAAAAGTAAATGCACCTGCTTGAAGCTCCATAACATTAGCTTTATTCATAAATTCTTTAACTAATGCAACTCTTTCATCTTTGAGTTCTTTAAGTTCAGCAATTTTGCTTTCAAGTGATTTAATTACCTTTGCTTCATCTTCAAGGTTTAAATTTGTTGTAATAACTTGTGCTACCATAGTTTTTGTCCTTTCGTTTGTTTAACTACCTTACGTTATCATGATGTATCGAGATACAAAGATTGTCAATGCTTCGTTTTTAATTTCGACACAAAACTTTACGTAAACGTGAACTATTTTATAAATAGTGTTATACTGAAATGGTGAGGTAAAAAATGAGCAATCCAGAAACACCAAAATATGTAGCTTCAGAAGAACGAAAAGAACAAGCCAGAAGGCTTGTAAAAGACTTTTTACAAGAACAAAATACTTCTGTCTATAGATTAGCAAGAATGTTGAATGAAACTTACGGTCGTTCCGCTTCTGACTCAAACCTATTAAACAAATTAACCCGCTCATCTTTTAAAGTAACAGAGTTAATGGATATTGCGGAATTATTTGATTGTGAGTTAAAAATAGTTCCTAAAAAGTTGATAGAGGGTTATAAAAATAGTTTTGATAAATCATAGCTAAACAATAGATATGAACTTAGGTATTTTTTCACCTTTTGCACCATAATGATTTTATTGTGTTTCTTGAAACTATTGTATATATTCTTTTTTTGTACCACCTTGTCCATTAAAAACAATGGCTTCACCTTTTTCCCAAGCTTGATAACATGAAGTAAATTTCGGATTGTCTATTTGCAGTATTTCAGTTGCAGTATAAATTAATTCAGGAACAACTTTAATACTACGATTTTCATTGGAAATTTTTGCTTGAAATAATACAAAATCAAAGACAGTATCATCTTTAATGTTATACCACATTTGCTCTCTGTGATAGTTTATAATTTCTTTTATACGAGTTTTAATGTGTTCATCCATCCAAGCTCCGCAAATTATTCCAACTAATTGAGTTGGTTGATAATAAAAAAGTCTCTCATCTTGAGTGTATTTAAAATGTTCACCAAAAATCCAAGGCATTGGTGTATCTAACACAAGCCTTGCTTCTTGCTCGTATTCCCAACACTTATGTTTCTCAAATGATTTACGATAGCTTTCATTAGAAAAAGCGAGCCGCTCTTCTTCATTTTGAGGATTTCGTCCAAAAACTGGACTTGGCATGTACATTGCTGCGTCTATCATAGTACATTCTGAACAATAATTAATATCTACAAATTGGAACTTTTCATTAATACCAAAGCTTGCATGTTTAGCAATAATACCATTTGGAGTATTTCTGCCAATTCCTCTTTTTATTTTCCTTTTGTTTTGATATAAACATCCATTTATTGATTTAAATACAAGACAAAAACCTTTATGCTTACTAGCATAATGCGACCACATTAGCATGCTATTGTTTGCTTTTGAAAACGAAACTATATACTTATCAGTAGGTCTGTATATATCAATAAATTGTTTAATAATTTCAGATACATGATATGCAAAAAGACTTCCTATTTTTAAATTAGTAGATAGTATTGCATTTGTAAAATCATATGTAGTTATATCATTGTAAGTTTTAATCTCGCTTGCAAAGATTTTTTTAGCTAGTTCTTTTGAAAGTTTATTCAACAGTTCTTTTGGTAGGTCTGTTTTTGCTAATGCAGTTTTAAAAAAACGTTCCCATTTATCTATATCGAACTCATATGACAAAAATACTTTTCCATCATAAGGGTCATTGTTTTCTTCTGTAGAGGAAAAATATAGTTCATTATATTTTTTTTAATTCTTTCAAAGATAGTTCACTTATTGGTCTGTATCTAAAATAAAGCATGGTAAATAATCCTTCTTTATTTATAATACAACAAAGTGTATCTATAAAGCTGAATAATTTAATTTATCCATTTTACTACCGTTTCACCTTTATAGCCTTTCACCCATACAAACCATGCATAAGCAATAGCACTTGAATTGTATGTTTTAAAATCCCCATTTTTGGCACAGTTTATTCTGGAACTTGAAACATATATTGTTTTAAGTGGTTGTTTATCAAAAAGTTTTCTTCTTGATTGTGTTTCCAAGAATAAGACTTTTAAAAACATACAAACTTTTCTACCCACATCAATTTTACTCAATGCGTGTTCTACAAATTCCTGAGCATATTTATACGGTGGATTGGTAACAATATCGCCATTGTGATAAGGTTTTGTATTTAATAAAAAATCTTCAACAGCTCCATATCCTCTATTAATGAGGTCGGTTGCTTTTCCTAATTTTCCTGCCTTATCAAAAACTTGCGCTAAATGTCCTTCACCACAAGCACATTCCCATATATTGTTTAATTTTGGCTCAACCTCTAACAATAAATGCCCTGCAATGGGTTCAGTTGCGTAATAATCGTTTTCTTCTCTTGTATCTTTAGCGTGGTTGCTTGCACCTAGATTAATAAATGTACTCTCTTTCATGAAAACTCCTATAGTCATGAAAAAATTTAGCAGATGATACATTTTAAGTTGAAAATGCAAGCTATTTGCAACTTAAATCACAATTTTAAAACCCTGTAACCGATAAAAGAAATCCATAGGAGTTTTGATAATACTGGCATGTAGCTCGGTGTAAAAAGTTCGATTGTAGAACTTTTCAGGGAGTTTTTTATGTAAAAGATGGCTCTCCGAGTTCAATTAAGGAACTTTCCGGG
>JAMPEO010000080.1 GCA_023665105.1 Candidatus Gastranaerophilales bacterium
CATATTAGGTCTAATTAGGTATCATAATGGTAGAAAACCTTGTGATTTAAAGTGAACCAACTACAAAATTTATATACTGTTCTTACAACTATTCATCCATAATCATTTTTGCGTGATACGAACTGCGAACCAATGGTCCTATCTGATACTTCTTGAACCCGAACTCCTTAGCTTTCTCTTTCAAATAATCATATTCTTCAAGTCGATAAAATTTTTCAACTTCCAAATGCTGTTTTGATGGTTGAATATACTGCCCAACTGTTAAAATATCACATCCAACACTTCGCAAATCCTTAAACGTTTCTAAAATCTGTTCGGTTGTTTCTCCTAAACCTATCATCAAACCTGATTTTGTAGGAATATTACTATTATCTTTGACATACTTCAATACAGATAACGACAAATCATAATTTCCCAAAGGTCTTGCTGATTCAAAAACATCTCGAGCTGTTTCAATATTATGATTAAACACATCCGGAGCAGAAGTTATAATTGCATCAAGGGCATCTTTATTAAACTCTGTTCGTGATTTTCTGCTTCTGAAATCAGGAGTTAATATCTCTATTTTTATATTTGGACAAAGCTTTCTTGTTTCTTCAATACATTTCGCAAAATGTTCAGCTCCGCCATCAGGGATATCATCACGTGTAACAGATGTGATAACAGCATAATCAAGTCCTAATTCCTTTATCGCCTCTGCTACATGAAGCGGTTCATCCTTATCCAAAGCTTCAGGTTTTGCAGTTGAGATATTGCAGTACTTACAGTTTCTTGTACAAATATTTCCCATAATCAAAAATGTTGCCGTGTTATGCTGATAACATTCATTCTTGTTTGGACATCTTGCCCCTTCACATACAGTATTCAAATGTTTTGATTTTAAGATATGACGTACAGTTTTTGTTTTTTCTGTATCTATAATTGGTCGTTTTAGATAGTCCGGCAATCTTTTCATAATCTCATTATCCCCTCAAATATCCCTTCAGAATATGTTGGATGAGCAAAACAAACTTGTTTCAAATCATCCACAGAAATATTATTCTGCATTGCTATTACTAATTGCTGAATCAATGATGATGCTTCTTTTGAAATAATACTAGCACCTTTTATTTTACCATCTTTTGCTAAAATCTTGATAAATCCTTCTATACAGTTATCGCAATGAGCTTTCCCTAACGCTGATATTGGCATAAGTACTTTTTCATAATTTTCGTCATCTTCTTTTGTTTTACAAACTTCACCAACCCAAGCTATTTCAGGTGTTCCATAAATTACAGACGGAACAATCTTTTTATCAAACGGTATATTTAAAACAATATTTTTAGCCTGATTCATAGCATAATGAGCAAGTTGAATTTCACCACACGCATCACCTATATATTCAATTTCTATGTTAGTATCAGGTCTTACAGGTTGTCTGCCAACCGCAACAAGTACGCATTCAGGAGTTAAAACGTCACCATTGGATAAAAGCACACTATTATTTTCAATTTTATCAACGGATGTTGAAAGATATGTTTTAATCTTTTTCATTTTAAAAATTCGTTCAATACGTTTTGAGACCTCCCAATCCGCAAGTGGAACAAGTCTATCTGCAAGCTCAATAACACTAACTTCGACCCCAAACGTTGATAATATTCTTGCCCATTCTGTACCAATAGCACCGGAACCAACAATGGCTATACTTTCAGGCAGTTTTGTCATATTCAAAATATCATCAGAACTTAATACAAACTTATGGTCAAATTCCAAACCTTTGATTTCTCTAGGAACAGAACCGGTTGCAGCGATAATCTTTTCAACTTTATAATCTTCACCGCCTGCCTTGATTGTATTTTTATCAACAATTTTTGCTTCTTCATTTACAAATTTTATTTTTGCGTTTTTCATCACAAGTTCTAATGACTTATAGAGCTTATTTACCACATTATTTTTATGTTCAACCACTTTTTCAAAATCAACTTTTATATTTTCACAAGTTAAGCCAAGCTTTGCAGAGTCTTTTATTTCTGCATACAAATCAGCAACATGCATAAACGCTTTTGTCGGGATACAACCCCTATTCAAACAAGTACCGCCTAAGCTATCCTTTTCAAAAAGTATAACACTTTTCCCTTGCTGTGCTGCATATAAGGCTGCCGTATAACCTGCAGGACCTCCGCCAACTATACCAAAATCAAACTCACACATATAATTTGAACTCCCTAATGTCTTTTATTTATTATACAACGAGGAACAAATTAAAACTAAAACAAGTTTACATAAGTTATAAAAAATCAACTAAAAAGATACGATATGGCATGTTTTTGCTATAATTAAACAGTATTAAAAATTTGACAGAGAATAAGAAGGAAGAATATATGAAAAAATTATTTTGGTTACTAACAGTTCTGCTAATGAGTGTTCAACAGTCATTTGCATTCAATTTCGATGCCCTTATGGACGAAAAAGTTGCACCTGTGTCAGATGCAGTAGCTAAAGTAATATTCACACCTGTATCGTTCTTTGGAAATGATGTTCCTATAATCATATTCTGGGTATTATTTGCAGGTATATTCTTCACATTATATTTTGCAGGCATATCAATATGGGGATTCAAACACGCTATTGATGTAGTTGCAAAGCCTGCTGAAAGTGATAACTGTGGTGAAGTTTCATCTTTTCAGGCATTAGCTACAGCTTTATCAGGAACCATCGGTATTGGAAGTATAGCAGGGGTAGCAATTTCTATCTCTATTGGCGGACCTGGTGCTGCTTTTTGGATTTTCGCAGGTGCGATACTAGGTATGTCTATCAAATTCGTAGAAGCAACTCTTGCTGTTAAATATAGAAGATTTAACCTTGACGGTTCTGTATCAGGCGGTCCAATGCATTATATTGCACACGGTCTAACAAGAAAGAAAATGCGTTGGTTAGGTCAACCACTATCAGTTATATTTGCTATACTTTGTATTGGTGGCGGTATAACCGGTGGTAATATGATTCAAATTAACCAAACAGCACACCAATTAATCTTCATAACAGGTGGTGATTCAAGCATTTTCCACGGTTATGCTTGGGTTATAGGTCTTATTGTTGCAATTCTTATAGGTATGGTTGTTGTCGGCGGTATCAAAAGTATAGCAAAAGTTACAACAATCTTAACACCTACTATGTGCTTATTGTACATAATTTCAGGCTTAATTGTAATATTTGCTAACTGGTCAAACATTCCGCAAACAATCGCTTTGATTGTTAAAGAAGCATTCCACCCAACAGCTGTCGCAGGCGGCTTCTTCGGAGTATTGATATTAGGTTTAAGACGTTCTGTACAATCTAACGAAGCAGGTACAGGTGCTGCTGCGATTGTTTATGCAACTTCTCAAACAAAAGAACCTGTATCACAAGGTTTTGTAGCATTACTTGAAACATTCTTAACCGGTGTTCTTTGTTTATTTACATCTTTTGCTATCGTATCATCAGGTGTTTTAAACCAAACACATATCGGACAAATTTCAGGTATTGAACTTGCTTCAAACGCATTCCAATCAGTAATACCGTTTTTCCCTGTCATATTATCAATAATTGCAGTTCTTTTTGCTTTATCAACCCTAATCAGTTGGGCATATTACGGACAAAAAGCTTGGACATTCTTACTTGGTGAAGGCAAAAAACGTGTACTAACATTCAATTTAATCTATTGCTTGTTTATTGTTATTGGTTCCGCAATGAATGTTCAATCTATTATTAACATCACTGATGCTATGATGATTGCAATGTGTGTTCCTAATATTATTGTTCTATACATACTTGCACCGGAAATTAAAAAGGATTTAAAAGCATATTGCAAAAAACATAAACTATTGATGTATTCAAAATAGATTATTAAACCGTTTCGAATAAACAAAGACCGAGCCTTTTGAAAAAGGCTCGGTCTTTGTTTTAAACTTTATCTGTAATTATTCATTAACCACATCATACAATGCATCAACAATAATCGGATCCCACTTAATACCGGCTTCTTGTTTCATAATAGTTAATGCTTGTTCTCTAGTCATAGCTGTTCTATGAGCACGGTCAGAAGTCATAGCGGAATATGCATCAGCTACAGCAATAATTCTTGAACCCAAAGGAATAGACATTCTTGCTAATCCTTCCGGCTCACCTGAACCATCATAACGTTCTTTATGATAGCAGATATATGGAACAACTTCTGACAAGAAGTTAATCTTCATTAAGATATTAACACCGATATTGGCATAATTTTTAAGTTTATCCCAATCTTCTTTACTAAGCTTACCTTTGTTTGAGAACAATTCTTCAGGAAGCGTAATTTTACCAATATTTTGTAATAAGCCTGCATAGTAGATAAGGTCTTTAGTTTTTTCATTAAGTCCAAGCTCTGTGCAAAGTTTACGTGCAAGATTTGCAGTATTTTGAGAGTGAGCAACACTATATTGACCTTTAATATCAACAGCAGTAGCCAAAGATTTGATAAATGCTTCTTGATTATCACCTAAATCACCAATCAAAGCTGTTAATTCTGCCCTCATGTGTTGAAGCTCAAACATTTCGGCTTCTGGTGAATCAATAAGTTCATTAACAGTATTGATTATCTTTTGTAAGGAAATAGACGTTCCGAATAATCTTGACATAGCTTCAACAAGGGTCATAAACTCTTTACGTATATTTTTTTCCGAATAGTTTTCAAACACGAAGATACCTACAACGTTTGCATTGTTATGCATAGGAACAGCTATATACTGTTTAATTTTATCTTCATTAAGTTGTTTGAATGTTTTAACTTGTGGAAGTTTGTCAGTTGATACACTAATAGTTTGTATATTTTTGAGTGCTTGCACGACAGGTTCATCCTCTGTAAGGTCAAAACCTATATTTTCAGAAAATACATCTTTATTAAAATCTAAAGATGAACCAGCCAAAACGATATCTTTTTCTACATTATTTAATCCACATGCAAATTCTTTTGTTAAATAAACATGACACGCATCATTCTCAAGAATTTGTGTCATAGTCTTTGCGATTGAATTATAAATAATATAATCATCTTTTGAACTAAAACCGATTACAGAAAGTGTATTATTCATTGAATATACTGAAACTAATTCTGATAATTGATTTTTAAGTTTTGCAGTCTTATTTTTTTCACTGCTACCGATTTTTTTAGCTAAATCTTCAGAAATAAGGTTTTCTGAGATAAAGTCACCAAGGTTTAGGGCAAATATTTCTTCAAGAGGATCGCCTTCTACTAAATCTATTGATCTTCCAAATAGAGAAGCTCCTTTTTCTTCATCTGTCATAGTTGTATACCTTCTTAAATCTTCAAATTGTTTCTTATGATTATACTAACGGCACAGATTTGAAAAACTTTAATAATTTTTTATAAATATTATACTTTGGTTGTAGATAATTATACTTTTGTTGGTAATAATTATTATCAAACATCTTGTAACTCATATAATACATTATGTTAAATTATGTAAAATATAATACTATTCTTGGCAATGCATAACATTGAGAGTTCTTTCTCAAATTGTAGAAAGGAAGTGTTATGATAAATAGTATTCCTACTAGAATTATTCCAACCAGACCACAATTAAAATTAGTACCATCTGCAACGCTAGAGGTTAACGGAATATTTGAAAGTATGATTGAAAATAGTAATTCTTCTATAAAAAGAAATTATTTAACATATCTCGTAAAACCATTAATGAAATTTGCATTTAAACATGCTAACATAATACAAAACAGTAAAACTTTATTAGATTCAAAAAATGAAGAAATTGGAAATCTCGTACTCTCGTATAAAAAGAAAAATAAAAAAACAATGCACGTTGAGTTTTTAAACTTAAACGAAAAAGAAAGAAGGTCACCTAATACATTTATCGAAAGTGCATTTGTATTTATAAAAGAAATCCTAAAACAAGGTAATAAAAAGTCTATTGATAAAATAACCTGTAAACCTTCTACACCTACTCAGAAGAAACTATATACTAAATTTGGATTCAAAGAAAATGAAAATAATATTTTAGAAGTACCTTTTAATGAATTCAAAGAAAATGCACAAATGTTCATTAATAAATATAGTCAATCCCGCTGATAAAATAATTTTCCATCTCTATCAATACTAGATTTAATTGGTTCGTCAGAAAGGTCTTTATAATTAATCACATCAAACATATAAGGAGTTGGCAACTCATCAAGTTCTGATGGGATACCTATTAAATTTTCTTTATCAGACCATATCGCAAAATCAATATCAGAAGCTGTTCTATATGTTCCCTTAGCTCTTGAACCATAAATTACAACTTTTTCTATTTCAGGTTTTGATTTGAAATAGTCCAATAACTCATTCATAGTTCTTTCTGGCAACCCAAAATTATCCATATTACAACCCCTTTACAAATTCGTGAAATGCCATTATTTCATCATAATATGCCTTAGTAAATTTTTCTAAAACATCATTAATTCTTCTTATGTTATATTCATGAGAACTAAAATTTCTATCATTAATCATATCTATCCATACTTGTGCTGATGGAAGAATATTTGCAACAAATGCCTGTTTTATTGTATCTCTTGGAGTACTCGTAATAACACCTTTAGTTTTTAATAAATCTTTCATAACTTTCCAGCTTAACTCAAAAACTATTTCAAAACCTTGAATAATTGCAAGCTGATAAGCCTCATTATCTTTATCACCTAAATATAAACGATACGTTCTCTCTAACATATCAAATGCTTTGTTAAAATTTTCTACTCTTTCAGATAATCTTGACATATCGACTCCTTAAAACTAATCATAGCATAAATTTCGAATAAACACAAAATGAGTATAAAAGAGAGGGGCGGAGCCGTTGGCTCCGCTATTCTAAAGAAACAACGAGGGCGAATTTTGAAAAAATTCGCCCTCGTTTATCTATTGTAGGTCGGCTTTACCAAGCCGACATTATTATTTATTCTCTACAACTGCTTGAGCTGCTGCAAGCTTAGCTTGTGGGATTCTGAATGGAGAACAAGATACGTAGTTCAAACCAATCTTATGGCAGAACTTAACTGAATCAGGATCGCCGCCGTGTTCGCCACAAACACCGCCTACTAGGTTAGGGTTAACTGATTTACCTTTAACCATAGACATTTCAACCAACTGACCAACACCTTTAACATCAAGTGTTTCAAATGGGTTGCTAGGTAAGATTTTATTTTCAACATATCTGTTCAAGAACTTACCTTCAGCATCATCTCTTGAGAAACCGAATGTCATTTGAGTTAAGTCATTTGTACCGAATGAGAAGAATTCAGCATATTCAGCAACTTCATCAGCAGTTAATGCTGCACGAGGAATCTCAATCATAGTACCGAATTTGTATTCAACCTTGATATCTTTTTCAGCCATAACA
>JAMPEO010000081.1 GCA_023665105.1 Candidatus Gastranaerophilales bacterium
AAGATGAGAAATATTTTCACCAATGTTGTCTGTTAGCATTCCAAGTCGAATATCGTTAATAGTAGCACCAACTTGAATTGGTTCGAAAATATCAGATTTATATAATGGTGTGTTTTTATGATAAGACAGGAATATTTTTAATTTACCCATGTAAAAACTCCGCTTTTAAGGTTTCTTCAGTTTTTTTTATTGCAGATTCCCAATCATTCTCAATATCACATTGAATAGGTTTTACAGAGTTGTACCAAATTACATTGTCGCCTGTTAAATCAAACCAACGGTAGTTAGGATATTTGTTAAATATTCCGTATGTTCTTTTTCCAAGTGCTCCTGCCAGATTAAGTATTACGTTATCACTGCTGATAACCAAATCTAATCCGCTGATAGCATTTGCAGTGTCAGTAAAGTCTTTGAAATTTTTTCCTAAATCAATAATTGATATTTCAGATGGTAATGCTGCCAGTTGATTGGAAGCTTCTCCTACTTGTAATGAATAGAGTTGAACTCCATCAAGCTTTGCAATATTATAGAATTCTTTTAGTTCTATATCTCGTCCGTTATAATTTGCAGAAATATCTCCATTATACGCAATTCCTATGTTTAATTTTTCGGAATTATATTTTGTTGGTGTTGCTGTAAGATATGCATCTGGATATGGAATAAAGCTTGATTCTACTCCTATTGGATATGGTATATCCATTAGCGGAATATGAAGAAAATCTCTGTTAGGATATTGTTCTAAAACTTCTTGTATGCTTCCATATACTTTAATATTCTCTGTAATGATATTTGATTGCTTAAATAAATTCACTAATTGTGGTTGAACAACAAGTACAGTTTCTTTCGTAAATTGTTTTAATATGGGAAGAAACCTTCCAAACATGATTGAATCTCCAAAACCTTCTTCATAATGAACTAGAAGGGTTTTGTCCGATATGTCATCTTTATAGTTCCATCTGGTCGATGCAGGTAATATGTCTTTAGGGTATCCTACCGGATAGTTTTCTAAATCAAATCTTTGTGAAAAATGAGAGTATCCTTTTTGAAATTCTCCCCAACCGATAAGGTATAATCCATAATTTAGTGAATGTCTTGGTGATGGAGCGATATCAATAAGTTTTGGGTAAAACTCTTTGACTTTTTCGTCATTGTGCATTTTCTCGTATGCTGTTAGAAGACTTTTTACGATAGTTGCATCTGTCGGTTTTAATTCGTAAGCTTTTTGAAATGCAGTTAGTTGCTTTTGTAAAGCATCTTTATCGTTTGTACGTGGATATAAATGCCCTAAAGAATTATATACAAGAGCATTTGTATTATCTAGTTCAATATATTTTTCAAAATATTCAACAGCTTTTGCTGGAATATCTAACGATGAATAATAAAAATTTGCTATAGCGTGATAAGTTATTTTTTTATTGGTTGATGTTGATTCATATACTTGAATAAGAGTTTCAGCGTGTTCTTCGTAACCAAATTTGCCTAATGTATATGCAAGTTTATAATAGTCAGTAGGTGTATAGTGTGTGATATGTATCAAAATATAATATACGATGAGTGCATCTATCCAGTCGTTTTTAGACCAGATATCATCAGCCATGTTTCGTATATTTTCCTTGTATTCTTGGTTATCTGATTCCGCAATCTTTTGAATATTTTCAAAAGGAAATTCATACGGCTGCATCATTTCTTCAGGATTATCATACTTGTTAATTTCGCTCCAAATGATAGATTCCAAATCGTTATATACATTTTGAGGAATCTTTTTCTCATAGGGTGATATTGAAATTAACTTTCTTTCTTCCATTTAATTAGTCTTTCAGCTGAAATACACACTTGCTACAATGACCTTTAGGTTGTAGAACAAGATTATCTTCTAAATCATACATTTTTGCAATACGTGTAACCAACGGAGCACCACATCTTGGGCAAGGAATATCCTTTTCTCTATGAAGTATACGTTGTTTTATAGAAAGAATTGTATCATCGCTAATAACAATATCTTGATACCCTCTTTCCAAACGCTGTAAATCTTCAAGTGAACATCTGAGGGCTTTAGCAAGTTTTTGTCTAACTGTAACAGATAGGAATAAATCTTTGCCTGATTCAATATCTTCTATTACAGATAATTTAATATTAGACTTCATTGCAAGCCCTTTTGCGGACATTCCAAGATTGTCACGTGTCGTTTGAACAAATGATGCAAGTGTTTCCATAGTTTATACTCTGTTTAATGAGAATATTTTGAATTCAGCCGGCATGAGCTTTCCAATAGTAAGCTCTGTTAGAGGCTCTTGAAGTGTTTCTTCTTCAAAATCTTCTCCGTTATATCTATATTCTGAAACAATTTGATAATCGCAAGGTAGCACAATGTTCTTATCAAATACTTCTCTGCCTTCTCTTATCTCTGTATATGATTTGTCATTGTCTTCAACAACAAATTTTTCTGTAGGAGAAGCATAGTTTGCTACAACAAGAAGGGCATCTTTTGATTCGGTTTTTGATATTTGCCAAGATACAAATCCGTCTTCATCTTGCCTGATGATATGAGCTTCACCATCTGTTATTATAGAACAATTTTTTGCAAATCTATCAATCGCATCAAATTTTTTGAAGAATTCTTCATCACAGTTACGTTTCATCGCTATCTCAGAACCGATAACGCTTTCAATACCACGTTCTGTGAAAGATTCGTCCCCATCAATATACAACATTGAACGCTGTGCATTTCTTCCGCCAGGTAAGAATTTATATTTAAACCATTTAAATAAAGCACCATCTTTACCTAATTGACCAGGATATCTGTCAATAGCTTCAAACTCTCCATCTTGATTGTTGTATGTTTTTAAAATTGACAAAGGTGTCTTATTGTTTAATTCTGTATTGTAATTTGATAATCTTGTATTATCTTCAACGATTGTTTCCGGTGTTTTGAAACTTTGAGATACAATGTCGTTACCCCATAACAAATCAAATCCCATATCTCTATGATATTCTTTATAGAAGTTATCCCATAGCATGTATTCTGCCAGAGTTGCAAAATAAAGAACATTTTCTTTCATTTCTGAATTAAGTTTCCCTAGAACTGTTCTAGGTGCACGGTAGCTTATTGGTGTTCCGTCTTTTTCAGATACTTCGTCTACTATGTGGTCAATGTGGTCAACTCTGAAACCATCAAAGTTGAAATAAGACTGTAGTTTTTTCATATAATTGATGAAGTAAACAACTACATCATTGTTTTCTTTTCCGTTTTCAAGTTGAACAAAGTAGTATGGTGTTTGACAATCAAGATTTGCAAAATCTGTAACATCTTGTCCTTTATAATCGTAATGTTTAAACATTGGATAAGATGCACATTCGCTCATTCTGTCAAAAACTGGTACTCCGCAAGAACACCACGCTCCGCCAGGCGCCGGCCACATTCCCTCGTGAATCAATGCTTGCGTTATAACACCTTGATTTGTAATGTCCTCTTCTTCGAGCTTTTTGCTAGTGCCCATTACTTCAGAAATAATTCCTCTTACTTTTTTGTGAAGTTTATCCTGAATACTTCTTTCTAACATTGATTCAGATAAGAATTTTTTATCTTCTTTTAATTCTTTATCCAGTCTATCGTAAATTTCTTTATAATAATCAGTAAGAGTCGCTGTACCTGTTCTCATTGATTGTTTATAGATTTCTTTAACAAGTTTTATATCATCAGGATTAAGTTCTGAAGAGAGTTCTTCTGCAACTCTGTCTATGGACTTATCAAGTTCTAGAATTAATCCGTTAATATCATACCATCTTGCGATATTAGGATTTGCTAATACTGCTTTAGAAAATCTTCCTGTTTGAGGAAGAACATCATAAATTACAGGGTGACCTGCAAGTTGTGCAAAGTTAATGAATGTTCTAACTTGTTCTGTTGCATCTGCTCCTGTTAGGTCTTTTAGGCGAGCATCTTCAAGAGCAAGGCTTGCACCTGATGCAGACGGTAAGTATGCACATCCGAATTCACGTGGATGGAAAGGTATCAAATATACTGTTGTGTTAAATATACCTGCTTCAATGTTACCTGTTGGTAATATTGCAAGTTGTCTTAACCAGTTAATCATTACACCTGTGTGTTCTGCAGAATTATCACCAAGACCTGCAAGATTTATTAACTTGATATTATGACCTTCTTTTTGTATCCAATTTGAGTTTGTTACGTTATTACGTGCTAATACGCTGGAATTGTTAAAATTTAAGTTTCCATTATGTAAAACACCGTTTTGTATCCATTTTTGTTCTACTGCAAATATTACTTCTGCATCATTAAGTTCAGAACATGCTTTTGAGTATGAATAAGGTATATATCCGTATTTATTCATTAAGTCTAAAAGATAACTTTTTCTTTCTTCAGATATAGAATCAGGATTGTATAATGATTTTAAAGCTGAATAAAATTCGTTAACTGACTGTGTACGATTGAAATCGGTTTTCTTTTTGAATAAAAAATCTAACATAATAACATAACTCCTTTTTCTTGAATGATATCATACAAAAGTGTTCATAACAATTATTATTAAGAATAATATACAATTCTTATTGAAACCTTTGTAAATAAGTTTACGTCTGTTCTTCAATGTAATATAATATTGATTATGAAAGTTTATAATGAACTTATTAAATGTGATAATACGGCTATTGGTTTAGGATTTTTTGATGGGGTACATTCCGGACATCAGGCTCTTATATCAAATCTGGTAGAATATGCTAAAAATAATGATTTAGTGTCTGTTATAGTTACGTTTCAAAAAAGTCCTGCTGAGAATTTTTTAAAAAATGTGAGATATATTACATCAAAATATGATCGAAACAAGCTTATTGAGTTATTAGGAGTTGATATTTTAATTGAGCTGGATTTTAATGATGAACTTATGAATCTTTCGCATGATGAATATTTAGAAAAGATTTTGTATGAAAATTTAAAACCAAAAGCAATCTTTACCGGTTTTAATCATACGTTTGGAAAAGATAAAAAAGGAACACCGATGTTTTTAAAAGCTAAGGAAAAAGAATACGATTATAAATATTTCGAAGTTTCACCTATAAAAAATGATGGTGAGGTTGTAAGTTCTACGTTGATAAAGAAATACTTGGAAACTGGAAATATAAAAAGAGCAAATGACTTTTTATCAAGAAATTTTAAAATTTCAGGTAAGGTTATAGAGGGAAATAAAATAGGCAGAACTATAGGTTTTCCTACTGCAAATATTGATTATCCTGTTAGAATGGCAGAAATACCTTTTGGAGTATATTCTGCACTTGTTAATGTGAATGGAAAAAGTTATAAAGGTGTTCTTAATTATGGTATAAAACCAAGCATTAAAGAAGAGAATAAAAAACCTGTTGCAGAGGTTCATATACTAGGTTTTAATGAAGATATTTATGGTGAAATTATAGAAGTTTCATTGATAGATATGATTAGAAAAGAGATGAAATTTAATTCTGTTGGAGATTTAAAAAAACAAATAGAAGAGGATGTAAAAAAATGCTGAAAGTTGTTGTTATCGGGTATGGCGAAATGTTTTCAAATATAGTTGCTGGTGTTCTAGATTCCGGTTCGAAAATTGTTGGTGTTTTTAGGCATGATAGGATAAAATATCCAAGATTTGTAAGATGGATTAAAGATATGGTTAACCCTGATTCTGATTACAGCTATATCAAAAGCTATAATCTCCATGAGATAAAAGCACATAGTGTTAATAGTGAATCTTTTAGAAAACAGCTTTTAAAGCTTAATCCTGATATTATGATAGTCGCTTCTTGGAGCGAAAAACTTGAAAAGTTGACTTATGATATGCCAAAAACGGCAACAATAAATGTTCATCCATCTTTACTTCCGAAATATAGAGGACCAAATCCATATATTCAAGTAATTAAAAATAGAGAAAAAAAGACAGGTATCACACTTCATCTTGTTGATAAAAATTTTGATACCGGTGCAATTCTTGATCAAAGAGAAGTAAATATTTTAGAAACAGATACTGGTAAAGAATTGAAATCAAAATTGTCTTTATGTGCAAGAGGTGCTATTTGTGAACTTTTACAAAAGATGTCTGAAGATGTTGTTTTTCCTGTAGAACAAAATGAAAAATCTGCAACATACTATAGTAATGATTTTGATTGTGATTTGGATTTTAATCAGCCCGTAGAAGAAGTTGCTGCAAAAATTAGAGCTATTCATCCGTGGGGACGAACATTCTTTTATCACAAGAATGCCATTTTTGTGCCGAATCCTTATCGATTAACGATTATAGACTCTGATACAGACGGTAAAGAAATCGGTACAATCATATCTACAGATTGCAATGATAGAAGTATAACTATAGTTTGCCCTGATAATAAACTATTAAGGATGGGCGGATTGAAATTATATGGTAATTACAAACGATTTTTAACCAGAGGTTATATGCGTCGAGCAGTAAAGTGTGGAGATATTGTTAATTCTGATAAATAATATTTTTATCCCTCTTGTTGGTAAGCCCAAGCTGAGTGATTGTGAATACTTTCTATAGATTCACATTCAACTTCAAATCTGTCAACGATAGGATTATTTCGTAATGCAATAACTACATCTCGTAAAACATCTTCAACAAATTTTGGATTTTCATAAGCGTGCTCTGTTACATACTTTTCATCTTCACGTTTGAGAAGTGAATATAATCCGCATGATGAACTTTCTTCTACCATATTAATTAGGTCTTCTAACCAAATATGAGAATCTTCATCATAAGTAACCTTAACTGAAACTATTGCTCTTTGATTGTGTGCACCATAATCTGATATTTCTTTTGAGCAAGGACACAATGTTGTTACGGGTACTTTTACTCCAAGCAGGAATTGATATTCTTCGTCTTCTTCTCCATAATTGTCTAAAATTCCTTCAAAAGAACAATCATAGCACATAGGAGCTTTGATTTTAGTGACAGGGGATTCTTTGTCTAAGAAATATTTGAATTTGAACTTGATGTATCCGCTTTTTGCATCAAGTTTTTCAATCATATCTGTTACACATCCTTGCACATTTATACCAAGTAAATTTTTTTCTTTCCAACTGTTCAAAACTTCTACAAAGCGTGACATATGCGTACCCTTGTAGTGTGCCGGTAAACTTACTGATGCCTTTGCATTCGCCCAGACAACTTGATTTTCTTCATCTTTCCTTTGAATAATTAAAGGTAATTCTAAATCTTTAATTCCGACTTTTTGTATTTCTACTCCACGATTATCGTGGCTATTTTGAACATCTTTCATTAACATCTCCCTATTCAAAAATATACTACCATAACCATATATCTTTTTAAACTTCCCTTAACAATTTGACTCAAATCTAAT
>JAMPEO010000082.1 GCA_023665105.1 Candidatus Gastranaerophilales bacterium
AGGGGTAACTTTTGAATTCTTAACAGTATATAAGAATAATTCAGAATGCTCCGGTTTACCGGATAAAAATATTCTAGATTCAGCCACATCAATACGTGCAGGAACAATAAGTCCGCTTTGGGTAAACTTTTCAATATTATGTTTATCAGATAAAAATAATACAAATTTTTTAGCTGCAACTTTATGTTTAGAATGCTTTGAAACAGCCCAGCCGGATGCATCACAAGGAACAATATAATTAGGAAAATTTATTATATCCCAATCAAAATTAGCATCTGAACGATACTTAGGAACAAGCCAACGTCCGGACAAATGCATCGCAACACGTTCCTCTAAAAACATTTGAGCTAATGTTTTACTGCCAATTTGAGAAGGCATAGGTGCACAATGATATTTATAAGCCAGATTTTTATAATTATTTACACCTTTATAGGAGTTATCACTATCTCCAATATATTTAAAATCATTAGATAGTATACCTCCATCAGAAGAAAACATAAACGGCAATGCATAATATATCAATGGCTCATAACTAATTCCAAAATGTTTATCATTAGTCATTTTTACAGCAGTATAAAACAAATCATCTAATGTCCAATTTTTATTTGGAAAAGAAACTCCAGCTTGGCTAAACATAGATTTATTATAATAAATTACCAAAGTAGAAACATCTCGTGGAATTGCAAATAAATGTTTATTCACACTTAGTGCATCTATTGCCTGCTTGTAATAAACTTTTTTTGTTTTTACATCATCGAGCTCTTCAAGTTGATTTGAATAGATAGGCAGATTAAGATTATTGATAAAAATAACGTCAGGAGCAAGATTAGATGCAAATAAAAGATGTAATTTTTGAAAATAATCTTGTGGAATATGCAATAATTCAACCTTAATATCCGGATTTATAGATTCAAATTCAGAAATAATCGGTTTAAGAATAGCCATTTCAGATGCAGAACCCCAAGTGGAGAACTTAATCACTTCTCTGGTTTCTTTTTTATACCCACATCCCGTTAATAATAGACACAAACACAATATAAAAAATTGCTTCATCATAAATCAAGCAGCCTGCTCATTGAATGTTCTGAAACTTCGACTACCATTTTATTCTTACCAACCCTAACAAGATACCTCGTCGCATCTTTTAATTTTTCTGCCTGTTTAAGAATAATATTACCATTAACTACATCATCGAATTTTTTTATTACAAAATAATCATCATCAATATGACCAACAAGTGATGAAAAATTATCATAATTTACTAAATACAAACCGGCATTATCTGTTAATTTAACCTCTGTAAGCATTGTTAAATCGTCATCAGATGATGTAGATTCATCAGCAACCTGAACATTGTCGGATTCTTCAACAACATTTTCTAAAATAGACTCATCAATAGTTTGTTCAACAATATCATCAACTACAGTTTCAGATACAAATTCTTGAACATCATCTTGAGACTGTGCTAAGACAGGTTCTTGTTCAGTAGGTTCATCTATTTTTGAAACATTAACAGGTTCATTCGAAGTCATAAAATCAAAAATTTCATCAGCAGGAGATTCTTCCGGCAGACCATTCACATTATTTTCTGCCATTGATTGAATAACCAATTCATCAAAGAAATCTTTATCATTTACACCTGCAAAATCAGATAAATAACCATCAGGGACATAAGGCTGAGCCGGTTCTACAACTTGAGGAACAGAACTTTCTTGAACAATTCTTTGCGATTCAGGAACATTATTTTCTTCAACAAATTCATGTTCAAAATCTTCTGTTTCAAAATCATTATTAAATTCTTCATCCGAGATAATTTCAGGTGCCACATTAACAACTTCAGGTAAAGTTTCTACCTCTACTGGTTCAACCATTGGTTCTTCATAAAATTCTTCTACAATCGGTTGATTAACAGATTGCTGGAATTGTTCATATTGAGCTTTGTGAATTTGCTCTTCGTGGAATGACGGTAAAGGTTCTTCAACCTGATTCAACATATCTTCAAAACTATTAAATGCCGCAGGAGTATCTTCCTCTACCGAAGTTTCCTCTAGTGCCTCCTCTGCAGAGATAGTTTCATATTTTTGTTCTTCTTCACGTTTAAACGATTTATCAATACGCTTGTTAATTTTCTTATCCATTCCAAGAATAACCATAATAACAACAAGCGGGAATGTTATTGCACTAGCAAGTAAAAGCAGTTTCCATAAACTAACATTTTGATAATCACGTATAACAGCTTTAATATTCTCAATTACAGACTGTTTACCAGTATTAGCATATTGTACTGCTGCTTTTTTCTTTTTTGCTTTAGCTTTTTTCTTATTTTTTTCTATATTTTCTTGAATCTCTTTATTTAAAACAGGATCATCATTATTTTGAACGAAATTAGCATTTTTATCAGTTTTAACTTCTTGTTCTAATATCTCAATCGGTTGTTTAGACCTAGTTTGAGGAACAGAAGTAGTTGCCGCCGTTTTTTGTTGTGCAACTTTTTGAGCCTGTTCACGTGCACGTTGTTCTGCTAATCGTTTTGCAGCAGCTTCTTGTTGAGCCTTCTGAGCTGCTAATTTTCTAGCTTGTTCTTGCTGAGCTTTCTGAGCAGCTAACTGTTTTGCCTTCTGCTCTTGTTGAGCCTTAAGTTTTCTTTCTTGTTCATGTTTAGCTTTCAAAACTGCAGCATTTTTATCAACAGTTGTTTTTGCCTGAACAGTTTTTTGTGAAGGTGTTTGTTGAGCAACAACAGGTTTTGCAGTAGTAGAAGCTGCAACTGTCTGCGTACGAGGAACAACGGTTATTGCCTTTTCAGATGTGATAATAATCTTTGTATAACCCTTACCGCCATTAACAGCCTGTGTATTAACAGACACATTACTTACAGTTCCTGAAACATTAGAAACAGATGGGGTAGATTTTAATGAGCTTTTTGTTTCAGGCATGAGTATAACGTATTTGTTGTTAGCTTTTTTATTAACAACAACAGGCTCTGTATACGGTTTATCAGTATAAATTGTTACTTTAACCGCACTGCTTGATTCTTTGTTAACTTTGACATCTACAACATTATTTTTATAATCGCTCGCAAAAGCAAGGTTCGTTGTAATCAACGATGCCATAAGCAACATAGTTAATTTACTTTTCCTGTTCGCTTCACTCATTGTTTTTATTCTATCACATATATGTTTTGTGTACAATTGTAAACTTTTTCTAAAAGTTTGAAATCATACATTTACTGGAAACTTTATATAAGTGTACGAGATATTTAATGAGAGCATTTAAAATTTGCTAAGAAATAATGATAACAAAATGAAACTCGTATTAGTTACCACTAAATAAAACGAAAGGAGCAAACATTTGAGAAGAAGCGATTTTATTAGTGATAAACGAGAAAAAATTGAGAACAACTTCTTTGATTCTTGTTAAAACAAGAACTAACGGCTACATTACTTCGCGGGAGAAAAATTAAAAGAGAATATAAAGAAAATTATTTGAGAAGAAAATAACAAAAGAGAAAAACAAAAAACACTAAGGAGCTTTAAAAAAATGAACGTACTATCAAGATACACATTTATTTCAACATATCAATCAGAAAAGCTAACAAAACAAGAGGCAACAGAAGTTGGAATCGGAAGCGTTGATTTCTCAAAATGTGATACAGATGGCGACGGAAACATTACAATAGAAGAAATCCTTGCTAATACAGAAGTATGTGCAAAGATTTTAGCTTCTATAAACGCAGAAGCAAAAGCTGCAGGTAAAGCTCCGGTAGAACAAGAAGAAACTGCAAAAGAAAATCAATTTGCACTTGATGCATAATAAATTTCTAAACAAAGTTTTGCAAAATACAGCTATAACATGTTATAGCTGTATTTTTAATTATTAAGATTATTGACAAAAGATAAGTATAAATAATAACAAATGCTTGATTTTAAGAATTTATCATATTATGATAGGTCTTGTAGAGTGCTTACGCCAATATGTACTCATACAACAAGACAATAAGGAAAATAAATTATGTCAATTAACTTAAAAAACAAACAAGAAATTATTTCTAAATTTGGTAAAGACAGCAAGGATACTGGTTCTACAGAAGTTCAAATTGCAATGTTAACACAAAAAATTTCTGAACTAACAGAACACTTAAAATCAAACAAAAATGACTATGCAACAAAACGTGGTCTTTTGATGATGGTTGGTAAGAGAAAAGGTTTGTTGTCTTACTTAAAATCAAGAGATTTGGATGGATACAGAAACTTAATCAAAGAATTAGGAATTCGTGGTTAATCCAAAATCTTACAAACAGTTTAAAAGAGGAATAGCAAATGTTATTCCTCTTTTATTTTACGTTAAACAATATTATCTTCGACTGTGGACTCTTTTTGCTTTGCTTTTTTCTTTAATTTAAGTTTTTCATCAATTCTTTCACAGACTTCATTTGTCAACGTACTGGTTAATGCACCAAGCATTAGAGATTTTCCACCAGATATCAGCTTAATTGTACTTACCGTTGTAGTCGCAATACCAACAAGAAGCGGCAAACCATATTTTAGAACAACCGATTGTTTTTTCTCTTTTGTATCAGCAGCAGATACTGCGACTGCTGTTGCTGCAACAGGAACACCCATACCAATGGCAACATCTGTTAGAGCAGAACCTGTTGCCAAGTCTCTTAATTTATCAACATATTCAAAGCCCTCACGATGTACAGCTTTGTTAATAGAATCTATTGCTTTTTGAGCTGCATTTTTCACTTTTAAATATTCTGCTTCCGGCAAAATTTCTCTATATGTTGATAAAATATCTTCTATATAACCTTTTTTATCAGTATTGACAACTTTTCCAAATCTACGCAATAATGACATTATTTTATTTGAATCATCTTTTGTGTAAATTTCATTATTAGATATTTGGCGAGAATCTTTTAATACAGCATTTATTCTTGTATTAATTTTTTCACGGATAATAGCTTCCTTTTCACCGGAAGCAGCCACATATTGTTTAGCCAAAGTTCTAAGAGTTTTAACCATTTCTCTGGATTCTTTATGACTAGGATTTATAGAATTTTCGAGATTAGTTATAATATCTACCAATGCATTATAATTATTATCAGGACTATTAGTAATAATTCGACGTTTTTGAGCAAGATTTTCCATTATAACAGCTTTATCTTTTGCTATAACAGCTTCAGGTACAAACGTTGTCCATTCATTAACATCTTTCACAAAACCTTTCATATCACCATATATGCGGTCATAAACCCTGCCGCCAAGCCCATCAAAAGATGAAGTCATATCTTGACTACGTTTTACTAATTCAGGTTCAGCAAATGAGGCACCAAATTCAGATCTTAAAGCGGCTGTTTTTTCTGTAAGTGATTTTAAAACACCTTTTTCGAGGGGTTTTGCACCTGTAATTTCACCTGATGCTAAACGTGCATTTGTTCCGGAAAATACATCGGTCATTTCATCAATATGCCTGGAGGCTTTTCGATAAGACGATTTCACTGTTGCAAATGATAGTTTTCTAAAAGAATTTGTAATTGCATCACATGGCTTGCCCAACTTACAAGTTTGACGTACAAACTTTTCAAAGACAACGTCTTTTAGCGGTGATATGTTGAAAATAGCACCACGTATTCTCTGTGCTATATCATTAACTCCTTGCAGCACAGATAAATAAGTTCCCTCTAGTTTTGAAGTGGATGGTTTTTGTTTTATTGTATCTATTCGTTTGTTAATATTATCCATTAACTTACCCATAGTATTGGTAATAGTTTTCGGAATTTTTCCTCTAGTCATTGCAAGAGTAGCTCCACCAAGTACTAAAACTGAACCGCCAATGGCACCGGCAGCATAAAGACGTTGTTTTCTGTTTTGATTTGGAGCAATAACCGTATCAACAACTGTTTTATCTAAATCAGACAAAGAGATTGAATTATAATAAGATTGCAGATATTCAGGACTCCAATCAGATAACGAACTTGCTTGAAGATGTCCCTCTGTTGTAGGTTCAACCGTAGAGGAGAACTGGTTTAATTGTGATTGTTCTTGAAGATTTTGTTGTTCTATTTGCTCTCTTTCAGGTAAAGATTTTGCAACACCAGTAGAATAACGACTATTTCTAAAATCGTTAAGATATGGCGTAGAAATATTAGCGTTCACAAAACCTTCCATATTATTATTAACGCTTGAAAACAAATAAAATTGCCTTATACAAACAATAATATTTACAATGTTTAAAACTAAAGATTAGTAAGATACGAAAAATATTGATTATTTTTATATTGACGAGATTTTTTAATAACAGTTTCTTTTGTCAAAAATCCCATGTGCACAGCAATTTCTTCAAGGCAAGCTATTTTAACACCTTGATTTTCTTCTATTGCTTGAACATATTGACATGCCTGCATTAAAGAATGATGGGTTCCTGTATCAAGCCAAGCAAAACCACGTCCGAATCTCATAAGTTTTAGTTTGCCTTTTTCTAGATAGATTTTGTTTAAATCTGTAATTTCTAACTCGCCACGTGGTGATGGTTTTAGACTTTTTGCATATTTTACAACATTGTTATCGTAGAAGTATAGACCAGTTACAGCGAGTTTTGATTTTGGATGTTCAGGTTTTTCTTCTATGGATAATACGTTTAAATTTTTGTCGAATTCTACTACACCGTATCTTTGAGGATCTTTTACTGGATAACCGAAAATTGTAGCACCGCCTAATGTCTCAACATTGTTTATAGCCTGTGCGAGCATTGATGAAAACGCTTGACCGTAGAATATGTTATCGCCGAGCACTAATACAACTGAATCATCCCCGATGAATTCTTCTCCTAGGATGAATGCTTGTGCTAACCCTTCAGGTTTTGGCTGTTCTTTGTATGAAAATTTTACTCCAAACTGAGAACCGTCACCTAGTAACTTCTCAAAGTTTGGCAAATCTTGAGGAGTAGATATTATTAAAATATCTTTTATTCCTGCTAACATTAAAACGGATATAGGATAATATATCATAGGTTTATCGTATACAGGCAATAACTGTTTAGATATTGCTATTGTGCTTGGGTACAGTCTTGTTCCGCTTCCACCTGCTAATACAATCCCTTTCATCATTTACCTGCTTTCTTGTTTTCAATGCTTTTCATCCAATCTTGATTGTTTAGGTACCAGTCAATTGTTAGCTTTATACCTTCTTCAAATGTTATTGATGGCTCCCATCCGAGTTCAGAAGTTATTTTATCGTTTGCAATTGCGTATCTTCTGTCGTGTCCGAGTCGGTCTTCTACATATTGGATAGAACTTTCGTCTTTACCCATGGCATTAAGTATCAGATGAGTAATTTCAAGGTTA
>JAMPEO010000083.1 GCA_023665105.1 Candidatus Gastranaerophilales bacterium
TTTGTTCCTGAACGAGTAGAGTACGAAGTTGTTGGAGAATGCAAAAAATGCGGTAAATGCTGCAATTATATGTATAGCTTTGATACTTATACAGAAAAAGAATTTAAAATAATGCAATTTCTTTTTCCTGCATATAAAAGATTTTATATAAAGGGCAAAGATGAGGATGGAAATCTAATTTTTGCTTGTAAATACGTAACGGAAGAAGGGCTGTGTGCAGTATATGATAAAAGATTAGCAATGTGTAAAAAGTATCCCGCAAAAAAGATTTTCTATAAAGCAAAACTGCACGATGGCTGCGGATACAAGGTTTTAGATAAAAATTTTGAAGATTATATGAAATAAAAAAGCCTCTCTTAAAGAGAGGTCTTTTTTAATCTTTTCTTTCTAAATCAGAACTTGAATCCAATAAGGTTTTTAATTGTTTTTTTGCATCACGTTCAGTTGCGACAGTAGCATTACCACCAATACAACCGCCCTCACAGCACATTACCTCAATCAAATTACAACCCGGACAATTCTTATCCTTTGCAAATTTCTTAAGTTCTTTAATTGAATCTTTTGTTAATCCGTCAACAATATAAGGTTTAACACTATCTTTATCTTTCAATACAGAATGAACAGCATCTGCAACACCGCCAATTACGCCAAAATTACGAGCCTGTTTAGAACTTTCTACATCAAACTTCATTTCTTCACAAGCTTCAATATCAATTTTACGACCTTTTAAAAGAGCTTTTAATTCTTGATAATTCAAAACATAATCAACATTATCATTATTCATACCTTCTTTTCGTTTTGCAACACAAGGACTAACAAAAACTGAAATAGCATCAGGATATTTTTCTCTCACAATTTGAGCTGTGTAATATAACGGTGTACCGGTTGTTGATTTGAACTCTTGAATATCTGTAAGATGCTTCGCTGTCAAATTGTTGTAGCCTGCACAACAAGATGTTGTCATAAATGGTGCACCTTCTTCCATTCTTTCTTCAAACTCTTTTGCTTCATTTATTGTTGTAATATCAGCACCTTGAGCGACTTCTACAACAACATCAAATCCTGCTTTTTTCATCGCCGCATTTAACTTATATATAGAGCAATTAAATTGACCTGCAATAGATGGAGCTATCATCGCTACAACCCTTTTATTAGGATTTTTAATATTTTTCATAATATCAATAATCTGACTTTTTTCGTTTACAGCTCCAAATGGACAAGCTGCAACACATTTTCCGCAAGTAATACATCTATCAAAATCTATTCTTGTAATATTGTTTCCATCTTTGTTGATAGCACCAACCGGACAAGCATCTTCGCAAGGAACTGCAAGCTTGACAATCGCATTATAAGGACATGCTCTCATACACATTTTACAGTTTTTACATTTTGAACCATCAATTTTTGACTTACCATCAACCATACTTATTGCACCGAATTTACAAGCAGATTGACAAGGTCTTGCAACACAACCCTGACATAAGTCAGTAACATAAATTCGGCTTGGTACACAACCTACACAAGCTGCATCCAATACTGTTAAAGTATCTTCTTCGGGCTGTGTTCTTTCAAATGCTTCTTTAGCATAAGTTGATAAAAGTTTTGTTTCATCATCATCCTCTAATGAAAAACCTAAGCCCGCTTTTACACGTTCTTTTAAAATAGCACGTTCTTTATATACACAACATCTATATGGAACTTCTGAGCCTTTAGGACGCATATCATAAGGTATTAAACGTGTATTTTCTTCATAATTATCAGAAAAGAAAGCCTCAACAATCCTCTCTAAAATTTCATTTTTTATTTCTATAGTTTGACCGTTACTCATTTTATTTACTCCAAATAATTTTCTTAGTTAATAAAATTATATCAAAAAATAGGTTTTATATTTACATGTTTAAGATTTTGTCATGTTTTTTAAAATATTCTTAATAAAATCTCAAAGAAAACACTCTCATACTAAAGTATAAAACTTATACTCTAAATACTTGAAAAAGAATAAAAAGACATTAAAATATAATGTATGGTAAGAGATTTTTTACGCAAAATTATTTCATTCAAAACAACCCCAAGAGGAGTTATTCTAACTTTTATGGGAGAAGAATATGTGCCCATAAAGTCAATAGAAGCACTTATTGATAAAAATAAAATATTAGAAGCTTCTCTTGATAAACGTATTATGACCATAAAAATTATGGAACGCAGACTCCAACAAAATAAAGATTTAATAGAAAAAATGCATCAAGTTTTAGATGCACAAAATCGTCAAATGCACGAACAGCTTGACATTATAAATAATCAAAGACGACAACTTAAACACATCGACCAAATTGATTGGCGAATGAATAAACTTAAACACGAACAAAAAAAGATTATAAGATATACCAACGGTTAAACATTATTTGATTTATAATAATTTTATGAAGTTTATTGAATATACCGTCAACAACGGTCAGACAAACATGAATATAGATAGCGAACTGTTAGAAAATGCAATAAAAACGCAAACAACAGAACCTATATTCAGATTATATGGCTGGAAACCATATTGTATATCGTTAGGTAGAAATCAAAATGATGATTTTATAAAAACGAACATATTAAAACAATATGATATCGACTGTGTTAGACGTTTGACAGGAGGAAGAGCACTTTTCCATGCAAATGAACTTACGTATAGCTACATAACTCCTATTTCAATAATAAAAAACGGCGAAAATGTAACCGAATCATACAAAGCTATCTCTAGTATATGGATAGATATTTTTAATAAACTTGGAATAGAATTAACTATCGGCGGATTACCAAAACATATAACTAAAAATAACTATTGTATGTCTGTATCAACAGGTGCAGATTTGTGTTGGCACAACAAGAAATTTATTGGTTCTGCACAATGCCGCAAAAATGGATACATTCTGCAGCACGGCTCAATATTACTTGATTATGATAAAAACATTCTTGACGAAATATTTAATGAACAAACCGATTATAATACCATAGTATCTTTAAAACAAATAAATCCTAATTTAAACATAAATAGTATTATTGGAGCTGTAAACAAATATTTATTAAATTAAAGTTTAATGCTATAATCATTTTATGATTGATAGATATTCACGTCCTGAAATAAAAGAAATTTGGGACTTAAACACAAAATTTGATTATTATTTAAAAGTAGAACTTGCAGTTTGCGAAGCGTACGCTGAATTAGGAATATTTCCTGAATCAGTAATACCTAAGTTAAAAAAGAAAGCAAAATTTTCTATAGATAGAATTGATAAAATAGAAGCAGAAGTTCATCACGATGTTATAGCATTTCTAACAAACGTTAATGAAAATCTTGGTAAAGATTTATCACAATATATGCACGTTGGAATGACCAGCTCTGATGTTATTGATACGGCATTTGCTTTACAAATTGCAGATAGCGGTAAAATCATATCAAAAGAGTTTGAGAAATTATTAGATACAATAAAAAATTTAGCAATAAAACATAAAAATACTGTTTGCATTGGTCGTTCTCACGGCATACATGCAGAAGTTACAACATTTGGCATTAAATTACTAAACATATACGATATTCTGGAACGAGCATACAACAATCTACAACAAGCTCAAGAAGATATTCGTGTCGGTCAAATATCAGGACCTGTCGGAACATACAGTAATATACCTATTGAATTAGAACCAATAGCATGCAAAAATTTAGGACTTAAACCTGCACGAATTTCAACACAAATTATTGCACGTGATTATCACGCAAAATATATGCAAGCTTTAGGACTAATTGCATCTATAATAGAACAGATTGCAACAGAAATAAGACATTTACAACGAACAGAAGTGCGTGAAGTAGAAGAAGGATTTGCAAAAAAACAAAAAGGTTCTTCTGCAATGCCACACAAAAAGAACCCTGTACTATCAGAAAACTTGAGCGGATTAGCAAGAGTTGTTCGAAACAATGTGAATACAGCAATGGAAAATATTGTTCTATGGCACGAACGTGACATTTCACATAGTTCTGCAGAAAGAATTATATTCCCAGATTCACTTATCTTAATAGACTTTATGCTTTCACGACTAAACTCTGTAATGCAAAATCTTGTTATCAAAGAAGAAAACATGAAAAAGAACACAAACCTTTTTGGGGGAATTGTATATTCTCAAAGAGTTATGCTTGCCTTAGTAGACAAAGGCTTAACAAGAGAAAATGCATATACTATAGTTCAACGTAATGCTTTAAATGCGTTTGAAAATGATGGAGATTTTAGATACAATCTTGAACACGATGATGAAGTGTATGAATATTTATCAACTGATGAAATTGATGATTGTTTCCAACAAGCTGACTATTTAAGAAATGTTGATAAAATTTTTGAAAAATTTAATTTTTAAAAACTCAAATGTTTTAAATACAAAAAAAATAGCTCTTCGAAACATCGAAGAGCTATTTTTATAACCTTTTCAATTAGCAGCAGCAAGCACAAGAACCGCATTCACAGCCTAATGTTTTTTTTGCTTCTTCTAATCTAACTTTGATACGACCATCAACAGCGATACCTTCTCCGGTTGCTTCAGAAATCAACAACGGATTGATATCTAATTCGTCGATAAATTTGTAATCATTTACTAATTGAGATAATCTCAATAGAGTTTCTTGAATTTGTTCTATTTGAGCTGGTTTAGTACCTCTAGCACCTTGTAACAATTTGTATGCTTTTACAGATTTAATCATTTCATCAGCATCAGCATCTGTTAAAGGAGCAATTCTGAAAGTTACGTCTTTCATAACTTCAACAAATACACCACCTAAACCAAACATCATCATTGGTCCGTATTGAGGATCTGTTGCAATACCACAAACCATTTCTCTTGAACCTTTAACCATTTCTTGAATGATTACACCTTCAAGACCTTCTAACAAGCCTTTTTCTTCAAGTCTTGATAAAAGTCCTTTGTATTCATTTCTAAGTTGTTCTTCAGATTTAATGTTAACAACTACACCACCAACATCAGTTTTGTGAGATGTTGTTTTAGAAGTCATCTTCATAACAACAGGATATCCGATTGAGTTACCAAGATTAACAACTTCTTCTTCATTAGTTGCTAAACCATATTTACAAGCTCTGATACCATACGCTTGAAGGACATCAATAGATTCAAGAGTAGTAAGTTGTGCTCTTCCTTCGCTTAATGCTGATTTGATAATACTTTCAACTTTAGCTTTATCTACATCATAACAAGGAATTTTACCTTCTGGTTTTTCCATCCATTGACGTTGTTCATCAAGTCTGCAGAATGCTTCTGCAGCTTCTTCAGCATACATATAGAATGGCATATTAACTTCCATATTAGAAATTTCAGTAAAGAAATTGCTTGTTGTCATAAACACACCAACGATTGGTTTTGAAGGATTTTTAGCTTTAATTTCCATCAACGCTTTAGCAACATCAATATCTTTTAATCCTAAGAATGGTAAGTAAATAACCATAATCATATCAACATTTTCATCTTTAAGAACTGTTTCTAAAGTTTGTTTATAGTGTTCGATTGGTGCAGATGCAATCATATCGATAGGGTTCTTAACAGATGCAGCTGATGGTAAGAAGCTTCTTAATTCAGCCTTAGTTTCATCTGTAATTTGAGCCATTTGCATACCGCTTTCACAAATAGCATCTGTAGCCATAATACCAGGACCACCAGAGTTTGTAACGATTGCTACTCTATTGCCTTTTGGAATAGGGCAATTAGAAAATGCTTTCGCATTAGCAAACAAGTTTTTCAAAGAGAATTCTCTAATAACACCTGATTGTTTTAACAAAGCTGCAGCAGCCTTATCAGCACCTGCTAAAGAACCTGTGTGAGAAGATGCAGCACTTGCACCGGCAGCTGAACGACCAGCTTTTAGAGCTAAGATAGGTTTTTTCTTAGTGATTCTTGAAGCTAATTTTCTAAAGTTAGCAGGATTTTGAATAGATTCCATGTAAAGAAGAATTTGTTTTACATCATCATCATTTTCCCAGTATTCTAACATTGTTTCAGCGTTAACATCAGCTTGGTTACCAATAGATACAAATTGAGCAAAACCTAGATTTAAGTCTTTTAAGATATTTAAAATACCGCCGCCTAAAGCACCTGATTGAGATACAAAACCGATATCTCCTCTGATAGGTAATGATTCTGCAAATGTTGCATCCATCATAATATCAGGGTTAGTATTTAAAACACCTAAACAGTTAGGTCCAACACATCTCATACCATATTCTTGAACTTTTGCTAAAAGTTGTTTTTCCATTTCGGCACCTTCAGCACCTGTTTCTTTAAAACCTGCTGTGATGATACATAAACCTTTAATACCTTTTGCATTACATTGGTCAATAGTATCTAAAACGAATTTAGCATTAACAACGATAACTGCTAAATCAACTTCTCCCGGAATTTCAGCAACAGATGTATATGCCTGAAAACCTTCAATCATACCACCTTTTGGGTTAACCGGATATATATTTCCGTTAAATTTGTAGTCTCTTAATCTTTGCATAATTTCAGAGCCGATTGTTTTTGGCTTTGTAGAAGCACCAATAACAGCTACTGATTTTGGTTTCATAATTTTGTCTAAGATGTTCATTTTTTGTCCTTTCTTTCTATATAAGTTGTTTTTAATAACCGCTATCTAACCATTCACGATTTCGGAATACAGCTCCGATATCTTGAGTAATTTTTTCACATTTATCTATATCGACATCATAGTTCTGATAACCGCTTACAATCGACATCGTCGTTTTAAATCCTTCTTGTACTGAGGTCTTTGCAAACTCAAGCATTTCTGCATAAGCATTATCAACTTTTGGTAAACATAGTTTATTATATAAATCTTCATTTTGGGCATTTAAACTAATAGATATTTCATCAATAAGCCCTTTTAATTCCGGTAAAATATTTTTCTTATTGATCGCATTTCCATGCCCGTTGGTGTTTATTTTAATATACGTATCTGGATATTTTCTTTTTATATATTCAGCAACTTCTTTTAAGATGTCAAACTTTATAGTAGGTTCGCCATAACCACAAAAAGTCAGTCCATTAGGAAGTTTATCCTGATATTTTTCCAGTTGTTCAATAACATCAGAAGCTGTTATATTTTCTGTTTCAAGCCACATATCAGCACCAACAACATCATCTTTAATTCTGCGAACACAGAACAAACAGTCGTTTGTGCATCCATTTGTAAGGTTTATATAAACTTTATTTTCCAAAAGGTAAACTAAATTATGATCAGACATTTAATTAAATACC